>PXAA01000084.1 GCA_003567205.1 Bacteroidales bacterium | reverse complement strand
TAACAAGATTCGGAATATGTTTCATTATTTTGATGGATAAGCCATGTGATCGTTTCGCAATAACCCCGGTATGCTAAATTAGGGATTTTTGACAAACTCAAAAATATTGTCGAAATTAGCCGGCAAAACCTGATCTTTTCACCAAAATACTTCCATAGATGAAAAAACTGCCACACTCCATTCTGTTTTTGTTGGTTTCTTTCCTGATTGTACCCGGTGTATTTGCGCAAACAGAGCGGATCACTCTTGAAAAACTCTGGCTTGACAGGTATTTTACACCCAAGACCATCACAAGGGGCCTGTCTATGCAAGACGGTCAACATTATACCCTGATCAGTGATCAGACCAGCATCCATATTCATCGTTATGATACTGGCGAATTTGTTGAAAGTGTATTCACCACAGAAGGATTGCTTACTGATGACCAGGGTAATCCTGTAAGGATAGACACTTATGTATTCAGCCCCGATGAAAGCATGCTCCTGGTTGGGGTTCACCAGGAATCCATTTACCGTCGTTCAAAGCGGGCTGTATACCATGTTTGGGACAGGGATTCTGAGGTTTTAATCCCCCTGTCGGAGGACACCACCCAGCGACTGCCTGATTTTTCGCCCGATGGCAGCAAGATTGCTTTTGTAAGGCAAAACAACCTCTATGTTAAGGAACTGGATTCGGGCAGGGAATATGCGGTGACCACGGATGGTCGCTACAATCACATTATCAATGGAACCACCGATTGGGTATATGAGGAGGAGTTTTACCTGACCAAGGGTTTTGAATGGTCGCCCGATGGCCGGCGCATTGCTTATATGCGTTTTGACGAAAGCCATGTGAAAGAATTTGTTATGATGAAATACGGGCAATTGTATCCCGAAGAGTACCGTTTTAAGTATCCAAAAGCCGGGGAGGAAAATGCCGTGGTGAGCGTCCATATCCATAACCTGGAATCTGGCCAGACCATTCAGGCTGATATTGGAGAGGAAACAGACCAATACATTCCGCGCATTCAATGGACCCGCAACCCGGAACGTCTTTCAATCCAACGCCTGAACCGCCACCAGAACCACCTGGAAATCCTGCTGGCTGACGCTGCCACCGGAATGACGGATGTCGTATACGAAGAAAACAATCCCTGGTTTATAAATATCACGGATGACCTGACATTTCTGGAGAATGGCCGTCATTTTATTATATCAAGCGAGCAGAGCGGTTATAATCATTTGTATTTGTACGATATGGTATCGAAAGAAATTTCTCCGATCACCAGTGGGGATTTTGATCTGCAAAGCTTTATGGGGGTGGACGAAAACAATGGCCTGGTATATTACCTGGCCAGGGAAGTTCCTCCGATGACCAATCATTTGTATTCTATACAACTTGATGGCCAGGGCAAAACCAGGTTGAGTCAGGGAAGCGGGACCCATGCCCCCTCTTTCAGCAAAGGCTTTCATTATTTCATTAACAGGTTTTCCAGGGCTTCTGAGCCACCGGTATACAGCATACACCAGAATGATGGCAGCCTGGTGGAAATCCTTGAAGACAACAGGGAACTCACAGAACGGGTGGAAGCCCATGGGTTCACCACCCCGGAGTTTTTCAGTTTCACCACCGGCGAGGGGGTGTCCCTTAATGCCCGGATCATACGTCCGCCAGACTTTGATTCGGAAAAGGAATACCCCTTGCTTATGTTTGTGTACGGCGGCCCCGGGCACCAGGCTGTGGTAGACAGCTGGAATGCTTTCAACGGGGTCTGGTTTCAGAAACTGGCTCATAAAGGATATCTCGTTGTAACAGTCGATAACCGTGGCACTGGTGGCAGGGGGGAAGAATTCAGAAAGATGACTTACCTCCAGCTTGGCAAGTATGAAACCATTGACCAGATAGAAGCAGCCAGATACCTGGGTTCTCTTGATTACGTGGATGCCAGTCGAATTGCCATTTTTGGCTGGAGCTATGGCGGATACTTGTCGTCGCTATGTTTGGCCAAAGGCGCTGACTATTTCAGAGCAGCCATCGCCGTGGCACCCGTTACCAGCTGGCGCTTTTATGATACCATTTATACTGAGCGTTATATGCGTACTCCAAAGAAGAACCCCGACGGTTATGATGACAATTCGCCCATCAATCATGTGGACAAAATCAGGGGCCGTTATTTGCTGGTACACGGATCTGCCGATGACAATGTACATTATCAGAATACCCTGGAAATGACTGACGCCCTGATTAAGGCCGGGATAGATTTTGAGTTGATGATATATCCGGACCATGACCATGCAATTTTTACCGGGCAGGCCCGTCTGCATTTGTACAGGCTGATGACTGATTTTCTTGACAGCAGTATTGGTTATTAGCCAAAAAAACATTTTGTTTATTTAAAAACTCTTCGTAAATTTGCCACCGCTTTTGACGTATGGAATTGTTCTATTTATTTTAAAATCAAAAAGAAAGAGGCAAGCATGATAATTGTTCCCGTAAAAGAAGGCGAAAACATTGACAGGGTGTTGAAGAAAATGAAACGCAAGTTCGAGAAGACTGGAGTACTCAGGGAACTGAGAGACCGTCAGAAATTTACCAAACCTTCGGTAAAAAAGCGCGAAGAGAAACTGAAAGCCATTTATATACAGAGATTAAAAGACCAGCAGGAAGGTTAATCCGGCTTTAACAGAAAAACCAATTCGTTTTTTGGAAGAAATTTTTGCAGTTGCTGTTTTTTTGGCATAACTTTAAGGCAAAGGTTTCTTCTTTTCATTTCTATATGGGGCAATATTCGGAGAAATTTTTGGAACACATCAGCCAGGTAAAGCGTTATGCTTTGCATACGGTGATTTCTTACAAGAATGATCTGAATCAGTTTGAGCTTTTTTTGGGTGAGCATTTCGGAATGCATGATTGTCACCTGGCCGGCCCGGCTATGATCAGGTCATGGCTGGCGGAGCTCAGCCGCCAGGGCCTCGCACGCAGCACTTTCAACAGGAAGGTATCCACATTAAGATCATTTTACAAATATCTTGAAAAGTCGGAGGTAATTAAAGCGAATCCCCTGCTGAAGATCAACTCCCTGAAGAAAGACAGGCGTTTGCCTGTTTTTGTGGAAGAAGACAAATTAAACACCTTGTTTGAACGGGCAGCTTTCGGAAATAACTTTAAAGATTTGCGTGATTTGCTGATGCTGGAGTTGTTTTACACCACAGGCATTCGTCTGTCGGAATTGATCAATCTCAGGCATGGCGATATCGATACACAGGGCCTGCAGCTGAAGATTACCGGCAAGGGAAACAAAGAACGCATCATTCCAATGCTTGGTGAAGCTGCAGACATATTTCATGCCTATTGTATCGAAAAAACAAAAAGGTTCGGTATGGTCGCCGGCGACTGGGTATTTGTCACTGACAAAGGGAAAAAACTGTATCCGGTCTTTGTACACCGGCGGGTGAATCATTACCTGGGCATGATTACAACCAAATCAAAAAAAAGCCCGCATGTAATACGGCATTCTTTTGCAACCCATATGCTGAACCATGGTGCTGACCTGAATGCCATCAAGGAATTGCTCGGACATTCCAATCTTTCGGCTACCCAGGTGTATACGCACAATACCATTGAAAAGATCAAACATGTTTATAAACAAGCCCACCCTAAGGCTTAAATAATGGAGGAATAAGAATCATGAAAGTAACGATCAGTTCAATCCATTTCAAAGCAGACGTAAAGTTGGAGGATTTTATCAGGGAGAAAACCACCAAGCTGGCGAATCTGTTTGATGGCGTTATTGGTTGTGATGTGACCTTAAAGTTAGATGCCGCTACCAACAATGAAAATAAAATTGCAGAAATCCGTTTGATAATTCCCGGAAACGATTTGTTTGCCAAAAAGCAGGCCAGAACATTTGAAGAAGCGGTTGATAACTCTGTAGATGCATTGAAGCGGCAGGTCAAGAGATACAAGCAAAAATTGCGTGGCTTATAATACCTTAAGGCAAAAAAAACAACAGAATTTTTGGTAGGTTATAAATCTTTTGTACATTTGCAGACCTTTTTGCAGAGCTCTTTTTTTGTTAAAGTACTGATGCCGATGTAGCTCAGTTGGTCAGAGCAGCTGATTTGTAATCAGCTGGCCGGGGGTTCGAATCCCTCCATCGGCTCTGGCAAATATCATGAGAATCCGGGGGGGTTCCAGAGCGGTCAAATGGGGCAGACTGTAAATCTGTTGGCTTTCGCCTTCGGAGGTTCGAATCCTTCCCCCCCCACATGGTAAGCGGAAATAGCTCATCTGGTAGAGCGACAGCCTTCCAAGCTGTAGGTGGCGGGTTCGAGTCCCGTTTTCCGCTCAAAATGGGGTTTCCCTGCCGATGTAGCTCAGGGGTAGAGCGTTTCCTTGGTAAGGAAGAGGCCACGGGTTCAATTCCCGTCATCGGCTCTACAAAAAAATGAATAACATTTGTTGAATCCTTTTAAATTAACTTAAACACCAGTAAACATGGCAAAAGAAAAATTTCAACGTACGAAACCGCATGTGAACGTTGGTACCATCGGACATATT
>PXAA01000108.1 GCA_003567205.1 Bacteroidales bacterium | reverse complement strand
CATAAAAACCGGTCGATCAATTGGCCGTCTTCTCCACGTGCATAGGGTGTCCAGGTGCTCGAATAGGAAATGTCGAAATTGCCGAACAAGCGGGTGCGGCCACTGAGGCGTATGTCGGAAAAATTCAGCGAATCCCTGGCCAGGTCATAGCCCCCCGAGATGGAAAAATTATCGATCAGCGCAATCTTGCGTTCACCCGCATCCGGGTCCCTGCGGTTTCGCAGCTTCATCTCCAGGTTGTTGGTGATGGAATAGCTGATGTTGCCCGACCGACCCGGGGGCGGACCCCCGTAAATGCCCTGTTCAAATATGGAATATTGTATTTCCTGATCGCTGTGCGGGTCGTAATAGCTGTCGTAGTAACCCCAGAAAGGGTCGGCAAAATCGGGGCGCAGGGTAAAGCCAATGCGGGGGCTTACCACATGCCGCAGCGCCGATACAGGCCCGCGCTGAAACTGCATCATGCCATAGAAGCGGGTACTCAAGCCGGAGGAAAAACTGAACTCCCTGGCGGCCTCGAAACCGCGTATGGTATCTGTAACCACGGCGCCATAAATGGTATCCGTGGGGGTAATGGTCATAATGCTGTCGTCCCAGTCTTTGCGGATGGTACTGAAATACCAGCGTTCACTGTAGTTTATGCCGGTGTTGAAATTAAAATGACTCAATATGCGGGTATCATAACTGACCGGGATCTCATGGCGCACCCCGTTGCGAAAGCGTTCCAGCGCATCCCGGGTAAAAAGCAGGGAGTCGGCAATGCTGAGTTCATTCCGGGCGGTCATGTTGTAGTTGACACTGATGTCTTCGTACCACCTGGATGGTCCGGTGGTCTGTTGCCTGCGAAAGGGATAAAAGCGGTTCACATTGAAGGTGATTTCGGGCAGGCTTAAGTCGACCATCTGGTTATTGGTATTCTGACTGTGCCGAAGGTTTGCAGAAAAATTGTAACGGCCTGCCCAGCTCCGGGCATAAGACACGTTCGACGAAAACGTATTGGACAGGTAATCATCGTCCGAAACCGGATTAAAACGGCTGGCCTGCCGGCTCCCGGCGTTAACGCTGGCACGGAATGAGCGGGTGGGATGTGCCTGCGGGGCCTGGTTGTGGCTCCACTGCACACGAAAATCCCTGCTGCGCTCGTAACCGGGCAGGTTTTCCTCGCCGAGCATATTGATGGCATAAGAAAGGTTGACACTGCCGGTGTAACGGTAGCGTACCGCATAGTTGGATCCGGTGCGGAGCGCCCAGCTGCCCCTGGAGAATATATCCCCGCGGATAGACAGGTCTATATTTTCGTTGATCCCCCAGTAAAAACCGCCGTTCTCCAGGTAAAAACCACGGTTACGGCTCTCACCGTAAGACGGGACCAGGATACCCGAAACCTGTCCCCTTTTGTTCGGGAAAAATCCAAAGGGGATGAACAATGGGGTGGGGACCCCCTGGATCACCAGGTAGGCCACGCTGGATACGATCTTATCGTCGGGGATGATCTTGGCCCGCCTGAAAGCAATATGAAAGTGCGGATCGGGATCACTGCAGGTGGTGTATTTGCCATCTGCCACATGCACCTCCTTGTTGGGTTGCAGCTTAACCACATTGCCATGGACAAAACCATCTGCTTCTTCGGTTATCACCCCGATGGTCCTGCCCCGGCGGCTCTCAAAATTATACCGGAGTTCTTCCGACTGAAAGCTTTGCATGCCCTCGGTAAATACAGGCTTGCCGCGTACCACGCCGGCCGTGTCGGGCAAGCCTGTGGCATGCAATTCGTTGGTGTTGAAATCAATGACAATATAGGCCGCATTCAGGTGCATGTCCCCATACATGAGGTCGCCATCCCCGTATATATATACACGCTGATTGCGAATGTCGTGAAAGATTGTGTCCGTGGCCGAATACTCCACCTTGTATTCCAGGATGACCCTGCTTTCCTCCATCCTTCGGGGTGCCTCAAACAGGGTATCCTGGGCTTGCCGGGCCGCTTCCTCGGTAGTTATCGGCAAAGGCGCGGGGTCAGGGGGTGGCTGGGCCCATACAGATACAACCCCGCAAAAAAAGATGCAGACCAGTACAAAAAACTTAAAAACGAAGTTTGTGCACAAAGTGATTAAATGTTATTTTTGTAGCAAACCAGTCTGGAAATGCAAGCAAGGTATGCCTTTCTATCACTGGCAAAACTAACGAAAAATAGCGTATCATAAGTGAAACGTTTACTTGCTTTATTTGGTATGGTGCTGTTTATCATCGGTGTGCCCGCATCTCCGTCGGCCTGTGCCGATAGCGCCGTCCGGACGGTGGTGATTGATCCCGGGCACGGGGGGCGCGAACCGGGGGCTGTGGGCAGGCGGTCAAAAGAAAAAGACATTGCCCTGGCTATCGGACTCAAACTGGGCGAATACATCCGCGAAAACATTCATGATGTGGAGGTGGTATTCACCAGGGATTCGGACGTCTTTGTTCCCTTGCACGAGCGGGCCCAGATCGCCAACGACAGCAATGCCGACCTGTTCATTTCCATCCACTGCAACAGCAGCACCAATTCACTGGCCCAGGGTACCGAAACCTTTGTCATGGGGCTTCACCGCAGCCAGGCAAACCTTGAGGTGGCCAGGCGGGAGAACAAATCCATCCTGTATGAAGACGACTACCTTGAAACCTATGACGGATTTGACCCCAATTCTCCGGAGGCAAACATCATCTTTGCCCTTTATCAAAACGCCTACCTGGATCAAAGCCTGCAAATGGCTTCACTGGTGCAGCAACAATTCAGGCACAGGGCCAGGCGCATCGACAGGGGTGTAAAGCAGGCAGGCTTTTTGGTCCTGTATCAGATCGCCATGCCGGGAATCCTTGTTGAAACCGGGTTCCTGAGTAACCCGGCGGAAGAACAATACCTGAGGTCTGAATCCGGGCAATCTTATATTGCCTCGGCCATTTTCAGGGCTTTTCGTGATTATAAAGAAGAACAGGATGTCTTGTTTGCCGCGCGCAATACATACCATACCGGTCATAGCAGGCCAAAAACGCCGCAAGCCCGGCAGCCTGCCGTAACAGAACAGGAACAAGCGGCGGTTGTTGAAGCAAGCCCCGAGCCGGATACCGTGGCAGTGGGGCAGGTCATATTCCGTGTGCAATTTGCCTCCACGTCTGAAAAAAGATCGCTGGATGACCCTGTTTTCCAAGGTCTTGAAGACATTTCCTGGTATTTTCATGAAGGCCTCTACAAATATACCGTAGGAAATGAGCCCTCCCTGGAGAAAGCGGCCGAAATACAACAAACAGTTCAGGATGCCGGGTTCAGGGATGCCTTTGTGGTCGCCTTTTTGAATGAAAAAAGGATCAGCGCGGCAGAGGCCATCAGATTGCTGAACCAACAGGCAACAGATTAATCATTGTTATGTACAGAACCAGGATTTGCACAGCGTTCAGGCAGGCAAGCACCTGCCTGGCCATATTATTCCTTATGATCACGGGGGTAAGTTCCGCCATGTCTCAGAACCAGGCTGCCGGGTCACTGCAGCAACGGCTGGAACTGTTCAAAACCGACCCTGCTCTGCGGCATGCCAGCTGGGGCTTTATGGTAATGGACGTAACGGGCGACCGGGTCATTGCATCGCACAACAGCGACCTGCTGCTGGTGCCTGCATCCACCCAGAAGCTGATCACCACAACTACTGCATTGATGATCATGGGACTGGATTATCAGTACGAAACCACCCTGGAACATGACGGCCACATTGATGGAAACGGTGTTTTGCACGGGAACCTTTACATCAGGGGCAGCGGCGACCCCAGCCTGGGCGCTGTTCGGCTCGACGACACCTTATCGATGGAGCATGTCTTTGATTATTGGCTGCAGGGAATTCATAAAGCGGGCATCAGCCGGGTCGAAGGACATATTATCGCCGACGAGCGCATTTTTGATTATGAGATGGTGCCCCGGCGATGGCTCTGGGACCACATGGGCAACTATTTTGGTGCCGGGGCAAGTGGCTTGTCGGTCAATGAGAATGAATACACCGTGTATTTTAATGCGGGCGAAGCCCTTGGCCAGCCGGCAACTGTGGTCAAAACGGAGCCGGTTATTCCCGGAATGACCCTTGTAAACGAAGTATCCACGGGACCTGTTGGATCAGGCGACCAGGTATATATTTTCGGGGCTCCTTACGCACAGCAAAGACAGCTCACCGGAACAGTGCCCCTGGGTGCCATGGCTTTTCCCGTGCGGGGTTCCATGCCTGACCCGCCCCTGTTCACGGCAGAGGCTTTAAGGGCCTTTCTGACCCGCCACAACATCGCCGTGCAGGGCCAAAGCAGCACCTACCGGAAGCTGGAAAGCGACGGCATCATCGCCTCAGAAAACAGGGAAGCGGTCAGCACCTGGTATTCCCCATGGCTTTTCGATATCATCTACCGGACAAATATGGCCAGTGTAAACGTTTACGCAGAAAACCTGGTAAAGGCCATCGGGCATTATGCAAGTGGCGAAGGGAGCCTGGCCGCAGGGCTTCAAGCCATAAACGCCCGTTGGGCGGAAAGCATCCCGCCGGGGGCCCCGCTGCGCATGATGGACGGCAGTGGATTATCACCCTGTAACCGCCTTTCCGCCGAACAGCTCATGGGGGTGATGGCATCTGCTGCACAACACCCCGCATTTGGTATTCTGTTTTCCAGCCTGCCCCTGGCCGGATACAGCGGCAGCTTGGCGAACCATTTCCGTGGGACCAAATCAGAGGGCCGGCTCAGGGCAAAAAGCGGCTTCCTGAACAACAGCATTGCCTATGCCGGATATACTCCCATGCAAAACGGGAGCCTGGCAGCTTTCGTAATCATCATCAATGATTATGAAGACAGGCCGGCGATCATGCGCAATAAGATGATACCGCTCATGGACAGCATTACCTTACACGACGGGGAGCCGCTGGAATAGGGAAAAATGATTCCAAAGGCCATGCTGTGGCCTTTTGCTGAAAAAGACCCTGGAATATGTCCGGATTACAAATATTATTATAATTTAGCCGCAGGACATTTTTTTATTCTAACCATAAATTCAGCCATTATGCAGAACATAGACTGGGGGAAGCTTCCCTTTGGATACTTCCAGACCGACTACAATGTAAGATGTTATTATCGTAACGGCCAGTGGGGCGAAATTGAGGTTTCCTCATCCACGCACATAAACATCCACATGGCCGCCACATGCCTGCACTACGGACAGGAGGCCTTTGAGGGCATGAAAGCCTATCGGGGCAAAGACGGCAGGGTCCGCCTGTTTCGCTGGCAGGAAAATGCCCGGCGCATGCAACGTTCGGCCGACGGCATACTCATGGCCAGGGTGCCCGAGGAATTGTTTCACAAAATGGTTAAAAAAGCCGTATCACTGAATGAAAAATATGTGCCGCCCCACGGGTACGGTGCTGCCTTGTACATCCGCCCGCTGCTGATCGGGACCGGGATACAGGTGGGGGTCAACCCGGCTAAAGAATACCTCTTCATGGTATTTGTCGGACCTGTTGGCCCATATTTCAAAGAAGGCTTTAACCCTGTGACGATGCAGATTGTGCGCGACTTCGACCGGGCGGCACCTTTGGGCACCGGCCACATCAAGGTGGGCGGAAACTATGCGGGCAGCCTGCGTGCCTCTGAAAGGGCCAAAGCGGAGGGCTATGCATCGGTCATCTTTTTGGAAGCAAAAGAGAAAAAATACATCGACGAGGCCGGACCTGCCAACTTTTATGGCATCAAAGACAACACATACATTACCCCGAAGTCCGATTCCATCCTGCCATCCATCACCAATATGAGCCTGATGCAGATCGCCGAAGACATGGGCATGAAGGTGGAACGCCGCGAAGTGGCAGTGGAAGAGCTGGAAAACTTTGAGGAAGCCGGCGCCTGCGGTACAGCAGCCATCATCTCCCCCATCGGGAAGATCGTAGACAGGGAGAGCGGCAAAGAATACACCTTCGGCAAGAAAGGCCAGGCCGGGGCATGGTCCACCAAGTTGTACAACAAGCTGCAAGGAATACAGTACGGCGAAGAACCCGACCCGCACGGATGGGTGAGTTTTGTGGATTAAAGAACGTTGAAACTATAACTTGCGGGGCCTTCGGATGATCAGTAAGCCCAGGAATGTAAACAAGCCGTTTACGATGAGGATCTCAAAACCGAAACGGTAGCCGTTCAGAAGCCATTCGGAATTGGCGCTCAACAAATAGCTCAGGGCGGGCGAAAGCAAGGCCACCACGGGAACATATTTGTCTTTGACCTCCCATTTTGTGTACATGCCGACAAAATACAAGCCAAGGAGGGGCCCATAGGTGTAGCCCGCAATGGTAAACAGCTTGCTGATCAAGGCTTCGTCATTGATGGCGCTATAACCGATGATGATAAGCATCATCACTATGGCAAAAGCAATATGTACCCGGTAGCGTGTCTTCCGGATTTTTTCTTCCGTCATACCGGGCTGCCGCCGCAGCCCCAGGAAATCTATACAGAATACAGTGGTCAGGGCCGTCAGGGTACCATCGGCACTGGAGTAAGCCGCCGATACCAGCCCGAAAAAGAAGGTGAGTCCGGCCGCCACACCTAAATATTGCAGGGCGATGGTCGGGAAAAGTTCATCAGAGGTCTGATCCAATCCCAGAACAATGCCCTCCTTTGTGGCGAATATCCACAAAACAGACCCCAGAAATAAAAACAAGAGGTTTACCGGGATCAGGATGGCCCCGAAGGTCAGTACATTTTTCCGGGCATCGCCAAGGTTCCTGCAGCTCAGATTCTTTTGCATCATATCCTGGTCCAGCCCGGTCATCACAATGGTGATAAACATGCCGGCAAAAAATTGCTTTAAAAAGAAACGGGGGTCGTTCAGGTCAAATACGAACATGTTGGTATATCCCCTGCTGCCAGCCTCCGATACCAGGGCACCGAAACCCATATCCAGGTACCTGGATATAAGTACAATACTGATCACCACCGCCGTAATCATGAAGGTGGTCTGCAGGGTGTCGGTCCACACAATGGTTTTGATTCCCCCCTTAAAGGTGTATAATAAGATGAGCAGCATAAACAACGACACCGTTGCGGCCAGCGGAATGCCCCATGCATCAAATACAAAGCGCTGCAGTACAATGACCACCAAAAACATGCGAAATGAACTGCCGATCAGCCGGCTGATGATAAAATAAAATGACCCTGTTTTGTATGACAAAAAACCAAAGCGTTTTTCCAGGTAAGAATAGATGGATGTCAGGTTCAGTTTGTAATACATCGGAAGCAGGATGCCGGCAATGACCCCGTAACCTGCCAGGTAACCAATCACCAGGACCATGTACGAAAACTGCTCATCAGCCACCAGGCCGGGCACCGACATAAAGGTCACCCCCGAAAGGGAAGCGCCGATCATCCCATAGGCCACCACATACCAGGGCGAATTGCGGTTTCCCAAAAAATATGCCTCATTCCCCGCTTTGCGGCGAACGGTGAGCCGGGAGATCAAAAAGATCAGGGAAGTGTATATAAAAAAAGAAAACAGAATCAGGAGCGGGGTCATAGTCGTCCGTTTATTGAATCGCTGCCGCAAAAATAGCCAAAGATTTTATCTTTTCCCGAAGCATTTATTATTAACTTTGGGGCTTGATCAACACAACCAGCAGGTTTTGGAAAGCTTTTCATCCAGATTATTACAGGCGGCTGTCGAAGAATTTTCGAGGCTTCCCGGCATTGGCAAGAAAACAGCCCTGAGGCTGGTGCTTCACCTTTTAAAGCAAGACAGGGAGGAAGTTGGCCGCTTTTCTGAAGCCCTGTTGCAGCTGCACGAAAAAGTGGTATACTGCCGTGAATGCCACAACATTTCAGACCGCCCCGTTTGCGATATATGCAGTTCGCCGCGCCGCGACCATTCCATGATATGCGTGGTGGAAGACATCCGTGATGTGATCGCCATTGAAAACACGGGCCAATACCATGGCCTGTACCATGTGCTGGGTGGCATCATCTCTCCCATGGAAGGCATCGGCCCGGCCGATCTGACCATCAGTGCCCTGAAGGAACGTCTCCGGGAAAAAAACAGCGTGGAAGAACTTATCCTGGCGTTAAGCACTACCATGGAAGGCGATACCACCAGTTTTTACCTGTACAGGAAAATGAAGCCCTTCAGGCTGAAAGTATCTGTTATTGCCAGGGGCATTGCCATCGGCGACGAACTGGAATATGCCGACGAGATCACCCTCGGACGATCGATCATTCACCGTACGGAATACGAAAAAACAACCATCAAATAACGCATATGCTGCTCTCCATTGTCATAGTAAACTACAACGTGCGGTATTTTTTGGAACAATGCCTGCATTCGGTGTTCAAGTCAGGACAGCATCTTAAGATGGAGGTTTTTGTTGTGGACAACCAGTCGGTAGACGGGTCGGTTGAGATGGTCAGAAAGAAATTTCCTCAGGTAATGCTCATTGCAAACGACAAAAACCTGGGGTTCAGCAAGGCCAATAACCAGGCCATCCGCCGGGCCACCGGCCGGTACATTCTTTTGCTCAATCCCGACACTGTGGTTGAAGGCGACACCCTGCCAAAAGTGGTTGATTTCATGGAAACCCACCCCGATGCCGGTGCACTGGGCGTTAAAATGCTCGACGGCCAGGGACGCTTTTTGCCCGAAAGCAAGCGCGGGTTACCTACCCCGGGTGTGGCATTCTGTAAAATATTTGGTTTGTCGGCCTTGTTCCCCAGATCTGCTATTTTCGGCAAATACCACCTGGGATACCTGGACAACGACAAAACACATGTGGTGGATGTGTTGTCGGGCGCCTTCATGCTTTTGCGTAAAGAAGCGCTGGATAAGACGGGTTTACTTGATGAGAAATTTTTCATGTACGGCGAAGACATCGATCTTTCGCACCGCATCAAAAAAGCCGGGTATAAAAATTACTATTATCCCGGAACAAGGATCATCCACTACAAGGGCGAAAGCACCAAAAAAAGCAGTGTGAATTATGTGTTGGTGTTTTACAATGCCATGATCATTTTTGCCCGCAAGCATTTTTCGCAAAAAAATGCCAGGGTGTTTTCCGGGCTGATCAACATGGCTGTATATTTCCGTGCCATGATCGCCATTCTGTCGCGCTTTTTGGGGCGCATCTTCTGGCCGGTGCTTGATGCTGTCCTGATCTTTGGCGGATTTTATTACCTGAAAAACTATTGGGGGCACCAGGTGTTTGCCACAGAAACGGCCTACTACCCCCCCGAATTCATGCGCTTTTTTGTACCTGCCTACATCTTTTTCTGGCTGTCGGCCGTTTACATAAGCGGCGGATACGACCGTCCAGTCAGGCTGTTTCGCCTGGTCAGGGGCATCGGGATCGGCACCATCGCCATCCTGGTCATTTATGCCCTTTTGCCTATCCATCTGAGGTTTTCCAGGGCGCTCATTTTGTTGGGGAGCGTTTGGGCCCTGTTTTCCATGATACTCAGCCGCACCCTTTATGCACTGGCCAGGTACAGGACCCTTCACCCGGGCCCCATGGCAAACAAACGGGTACTCATTGCCGGCGACGGCAATGAAGCCGCCCGCATCCTGCAGATGCTGCGTCAGGGCGGCAATACCAATTTTATCGGGCTGGTGTCGCTAAAAAAGAAGAAACCGGATACGGAAGGCTACCTGGGGACCATCGGGCAGATCAACGAGATTATTGACATTTACCGCATTAACGAAGTGATATTCTGCGCCGGGAATATGCCTTCACAGGCCATCATTGACTATATGTCGAATTTGCGCGAAAAACAGGTGTTGTTCAAGATTGCCCCGCCCGAAAGCCTCTATATTATCGGGAGCAACAGCATAGACACCTTCGGCGATTTGTTCACCATCAACGTAAATGCCATCAACCTGCCGTCCAACAAGCGCAACAAACGCTTTTTCGACCTTTTGTTTTCCCTGGGGCTGCTCATTACACTGCCCCTGCACCTTGTGCTGCAGAAACATCGCCGGGGTTTCATGAAAAACCTGCTGCGGGTATCTTTTGGCAGAATGTCATGGGTGGGTTATCACCACACGCCCGAAGTGGATAAACTGCCCCCGCTCAAAGAGAGTGTACTGCATCCGGGCGATGCCATCCCAAACACAGGCCTGCAGCCCGGTACCATCAACAACCTGAATAACCTGTATGCCAAAGATTATAAGGTCGAAAACGATTTGCAACTATGCCTGAAAGCATACAGGGAACTGGGAAGGAAAGCCCGTTCCGCCTGATTTTGCAACCCGCATTACCGGGCGTCAAACCTTTTGTCTTAATTTTTGTTTCAAAATGTAGTAAACCGATCATTTGATTAAAAATACATATATGGCAACCTTTGAGTTAAAAATACCCAAACTGGGAGAAAGCATTACAGAAGCCACTATTACAAAATGGCTAAAGCAAGTGGGTGATTCCATCGAACTGGATGACCCCATTTTAGAGCTGGCCACCGACAAAGTGGACTCGGAAATTCCCAGCCCGGTAGAGGGCGTGTTGAAGAAACAATTGTTCAATGAAGGGGAGACCGTAGAGGTGGACACGGTCATTGCCATCATTGCCATGGAAGGGGAAGATGAAGACAGCACAGAGGAGCCTGCGCAGCAAGCCCCTGGTGCCCCTGAACCTGAAGAGGTGACAGCGCCGAACGAACAGCAGACACCTGCTGCACCTGCGGCCGGGAAAGGCACCGACGGACGTTTCTATTCCCCCCTGGTCCGGAGCATTGCCCGCCAGGAGAACATCAGCGCGGAAGAACTGGCAGGCATCCCGGGAACGGGCAAAACGGGCAGGCTTACCAGGGATGACCTCTTATCGTATCTGAAAAACCGCAAAGACAAACCATCCGGGCAACCGGCATCAGCCGCTGCAGCGGCCCCATCTGCCAAACCTTCCGCCCCGGCAATACCGGTGGGCGATAAAGACGAGGTGGTGGAGATGGACCGCATACGCAAGCTCATTGCCGACCATATGGTTATGTCGGAAGACACCTCTGTGCATATCACACTCTTCCGGGAAGTGAACATGGAGCAGGTCGTCCGCTGGCGCAACAAGCACAAAGCCATCCTTATGGACAGGGAAGGTGAAAAACTGACCTTTACCCCCATCTTTATTGAAGCCATTGCAAGGGCATTGCGCGATTACCCCATGGTGAACGTTTCGCTCGACGGAAACAAGATCATCAAGCGGAAAAACATCAATGTAGGCATGGCAGCCGCACTGCCCGACGGCAACCTCATAGTACCCGTCATCAAAAATGCCGACCACAAAAATCTCCTGGGCATCGCCAAGGAAGTCAATGACCTGGCCAACAGGGCACGGCAGAATAAGCTCAAACCCGACGAGATCCAGGGAGGCACCTTTACCCTGACCAATTTCGGCACCTTCGGAGCCACCATGGGCACACCCATTATCAACCAGCCACAGGTGGGCATCCTTGGTGTGGGACTGATACAGAAAAAGCCCGTGGTCATTGAAGGGCCCGACGGTGACAGCATCGGCATCCGCCACATGATGGACCTGTCGCTGGCGTGCGACCACAGGATTGTAGACGGCGCCCTGGGCGGCATGTTTTTGCAGCGCGTGGCAGAGTACCTTGAAAATTTTGATGTAAACCAGGGCATTTAATGGGCAGACCGTAGTGGATTTGTAGTATATTCGCAATTACAAATTCATTTACCAAAGCAATCGACGACCATGCAGTTAAACCTTAAGCGACCCATTGCCTTTTTTGACCTGGAAACCACAGGCATCAATGTAGTTCGCGACCGTATCGTGGAAATCAGTATATATAAGGTCATGCCCAACGGCGATACCGAATCGATGACCAAACTGATCAACCCGACCATCCCTATCCCGGAAGAAGTGAGTGCCATCCATGGCATCAGGGACGAAGATGTGGCCAATGCACCCACATTTGCCCGGCTTGCCCCCACCCTGGAACAATTTTTCCAGCATTGCGATCTGGCCGGCTACAACTCCAACAAGTTTGATGTCCCCATGCTCATTGAGGAATTCCTGCGCTGCGGCATCCAATTCGACATCAGGAAGCGCCGCCTGGTGGACGTGCAGAACATCTTTCACAAAATGGAACCACGGACCCTGCGTGCCGCGTACAAATTTTACTGTGGAAAAGAGCTGGTGAATGCACACGAAGCTGAAGCCGATACCAGGGCCACCTATGAAATATTGCTGGCGCAGATCAAACGATACCAGGAGGAAGATTATGAAGACCGCGACGGCCAGGTCAGCCGGCCGGTAAAAAACGACATCCAGGCCCTGCATGATTTCTCTTACAACCACAATAATGCCGATCTGGTGGGCCACATCGGCTATAATAAGGACGGTAAGGAAATATTCAAATTTGGCAAGTACAAAGGCAAGCTTGTGGAAGATGTCTTCAAGAAAGAACCCCAGTATTTCGATTGGATGATGAAGGCCGATTTTCCCCTTTCCACAAAGAATGTGATACAATCCATCATCCTCAGGGGCATTGGCGGGGGTGACAAGATCATCAAAGATTTGTAAGGCCCGATGAAGATCATTTGTATTGGCAGAAACTACCGCGACCATGTGGCAGAAATGAAGTCACAGCTGCCTGATAAGCCCTTGTTTTTCATGAAGCCCGAAACCGCCCTTATCAGAGCGAAGCTGCCGTTTTTCTATCCCGGTTTTTCGCAGGATGTACATTATGAAGCCGAACTGGTACTCAGAATATGCAAAACGGGGAAAAACATCCGGAAACAATTTGCCCATACCTATTACAATGCAGTAGCCACAGGGATTGATTTCACTGCCCGGGACCTTCAGAAGCATTGCATCCGCGAAGGATTGCCCTGGGAGATGGCCAAATCCTTCGATGGTTCTGCAGCCACAGGTCCCTTTGTACCCCTTGGCAGCCTGAAAAACCCGGAGAACATCGGTTTTTCCATGGAAAAGAACGGCCAGGTGGTGCAAAAGGCCGGCTCCGGGCAGATGATCTTTGGTTTTGATGACCTCATTGCCCATGTATCGCGCTACGTGACCCTGAAAATCGGCGACTTCCTGTTTACAGGTACGCCCTCAGGTGTAGGTCCCGTGTTGCCTGATGACCTTTTGGAGCTGTATCTCGAAGGCAAAAAAAACCTGTCGCTTTCTGTGAAATAAGACCGATTAAAACCATCGAAATGAGCCAATCTCTTAAAATCACGCTCCGTTCCGGAAAAGATGATGCCGTAAGGCGTTTCCACCCATGGGTGTTCAGCGGGGCCATCAAAAAAATGCAGGGCCCGGCATGGGACGGCTGCCACGCAGAGGTGTTCTCCAACAAAGACGAATATCTGGGTTGCGGTGTTTACCAGGACGCCACCATCGCGGTTCGCCTGCTGGCTTTTGCACCGGAACGTCCGGTAACATTTGGGCCGGATTTCTGGCACGAAAAGCTGATGGCCGCCTGGCGGCTGCGGCAGCTTGCCGGACTCATCCATAACCCGGCCACCAATGTTTACCGGCTTGTCCATGGCGAAGGCGATCATCTGCCCGGGCTCATCATCGACCACTACAACGGCCACCTGGTTATTCAAATCCATGCCACAGGGCTCTATCGTTTTATTGATGATATTGTACAAGGGTTGCAAGCCGTTTACGGCGATGCCCTCAAAAGCATTTACGACAAAAGCCGGGAGACGCTGCCGGAAACCTTCTGGAAAGACAAAGAACCGAAAGGCTTTGTCGTGGGCGGGGCGGATGCAACGGTGGAGGTCCTTGAGAACGGCCTGTCATTTCTGGTGGACATTGAAAAAGGCCAGAAAACCGGATTTTTTATTGACCAGCGCGAAAACCGCCAGCTGCTTACCCGTTATTGCCGTGATAAAAAGGTGCTCAATACCTTTGCATACAGCGGGGGCTTTTCGGCCTATGCCCTGAAAGCCGGTGCCAGCGAAGTTCATTCACTCGACAGTTCGGCACGGGCAATGGACCTGTGCGTCCGTAATGTGGCACTGAACAGTGCAGAAGACAGGCATAAGGCCATTACCGAAGACGCCATGGAATACCTCAGGGGTTCCGCAGAAAGCTATGACGTGATTGTGCTTGACCCCCCGGCCTACGCCAAACACCAGCATGTAAAGCACAAGGCCGTGCAGGGTTACAAGCGGCTGAACCTGGAGGCCATCAAAGCGATTGCCCCCGGCGGTATACTCTTTACCTTCAGTTGTTCGCAGGTGGTAGATATGCGGCTTTTCCATGCCACGGTGATGTCTGCTGCCATCCTGGCGGGGCGCAGGGTGCGGGTGCTGCACCAGTTGACACAGCCACCGGACCATCCGGTAAATATGTTTCATCCGGAGGGACAGTATCTGAAGGGTTTGGTGTTGTTGATCGGATGAATGGTTGATTCATTAATCGGGCAAAGGAGAAACATTGCAGGCTGAAAACACATACAGGAGCATCTGGCGGGTCACTTACCCGATCGTTATCGGGCTGATGGCGCAAAACCTGATGGTGGTGATCGACACGGCCTTTTTGGGGCGTTTGGGTGAGATCACCCTGGGTGCATCGGCCATCGGCGGGATCTTTTACCTTTGTCTGGTTATGCTGGGCGCCGGTTTTGCCGTAGGGGTGCAGATCGTCATTGGCCGGCGCAACGGCGAAAGCAAATACCGGCAGATAGGAAGCGTATTCGACCACGCGGTTTACTTCATGGCAGCCCTTGCCCTGGGGCTTTTTCTTTTTTTGAGCTACATTGCCCCCTTCTTTCTGTCATGGTTTTTGAAATCTGAAGGGGTGCTGGCTGAAAGCCTGGTATTCCTCGATTACCGGCGCTTCGGATTTTTGTTTGGCTTTTTGGTGTTGACCTTCAACAGTTTCTATATCGGCATTACCCGCACCCGCTTGTTGATTGTTAGCACATCGATAATGGCCGCCACCAATATTTTTCTGGACTACACCCTGATTTTTGGACATTTTGGTATGCCGGCCCTGGGGATTGCCGGGGCAGCCATGGCCACCAACATTGCCGAAGCGGTGACTTTTTTGTTCTTTATCATCTGGTCGCTTAAAAACAAAACACTGCCATCCTATCGCCTGTTTCGATTCCACCGGCCCAACTGGTTGCAATATAAACCCTTGCTGAAGGTGGCCGTACCGGTGATGTTTCAGTATTTTTTATCTTTTGCCGCCTGGTTCGTGTTTTTTATGGTGATCGAGCAGATCGGGGAAACCGCCCTGGCTGCTTCCAACATCACCCGGAGCTTTTACATGCTTTTGATGATCCCGGTATGGGGGCTCAGCTCGGCCACCAATACCCTGGTGAGCAATATCATTGGGCAAGGACGCAGCGACGAGGTCATTCCCCTGATTAAGAAAGTCCTGGTCATCGGGCTGCTAAGCACCCTGGTCATCGTCCAGGTAAATCTCTTTATGCCCGGGCAAATTGCGGCATTCTTCACACACGAGGCCCACCTGGTTGAGGCCACAATCCCCCTGCTGAGGGTTATTTCCATGGCCCTTTTTGCCTTTTCGTTCGGCATGATTCTGTTCAGCGGGCTTTCAGGAACAGGCAAAACCTTAGTGGCCCTGATCATAGAGATCCTCTCCATTACATTTTACCTGGTGTCAGCTTATATTCTGGCCGTTGTCCTCGATGGCAGTGCTCCCATGGTCTGGTTTGTGGAAGTGATCTACTTCACCATCCTGGGGCTGGGATCACTGGCCTACCTGCGAACAGGCAAATGGAAGGTGTACAGTATTTAATTATATTTGCATCCTGATTCCCGCAGGGGGCATTTGACAATATCCTTAGCAATACCAATATGCGCAAGTCTTATCTGTTGGCAACCCATTGTTTTGTCCTGACCCTGTTCATATTGTTGCAACCCTCATGCACTTACCATCGCGGCAGTTTGCCGGACCGGGAATTCCCGCCGGTCATCAGGGTCCGTTCCGGCATGCCCGAAGAAGCAGGCATCCGGTCGGAATTGTTGAAGCAAGTGGATAGTGTGGTCACAGAGGGGATCCGCCAGGGGGCATACCCTGGTTGCCAGGTGGTCGTGGTCAAAGATGGGATCATGATCTACAACAAGGCCTTTGGCTACCATACTTACGACAGTGTGGCGCTTGTTACCGTCAGTGACATTTACGACCTGGCTTCGATCACCAAAATCGCCGCCACCACAGCCTCCGTAATGCGTCTGACAGACATGGGCAAGCTAGACCTGGAGGAATCCCTTTCCACATACATACCCTTGCTGGCAGACAGCGACAAAGGCGCCATCCGGCTGGTTGATCTGCTGACCCACCAGGCTGGCTTTATGCCATGGATCCCTTTTCACCGGACCACCATACAGGATGGCGAATACCTTTTTGGCATTTACAACGACCACCAAACAGAAGATTTTCCGGTTCAGGTTGCCAGCGGCTTGTTTATCCACAAACACTACCGCGACACCATCTTAACACATATCATAAAATCTGACCTGGGTCCCGCCGGGGAGTACGTTTACAGCGACCTGGGCTTTATCCTGCTCAAGGAAGTGATTGAAGGGCTCGCCGGCGAGGGCTTGAATGATTTCTCAGACCACCATCTGTACAGACCACTGGGTTTATCCACCATGGGTTTCCGGCCCCTGGACAGGTTTGAGCCCACCTGGTTGATCCCCAGTGAAATGGACACCCTGTGGCGCCGGCAGGTGGTACACGGAACTGTTCATGACCCCGTGGCGGCAATGCTGGGCGGGGTCAGCGGACACGCCGGCCTGTTTTCCAATGCAGCCGACCTGGCGGTTCTCATGCAGGTCTTTTTAAACGGGGGCAGCTATGGCGGTGAACAATACTTTAATGAAAACACCGTCATGGAATTTACCCGCAGACAATTCACCGCGGGCAACAACCGCCGCGGACTGGGTTTTGACAAACCCGCGCTGAACCCCGACAAGGGAAGCCCCGCGGCATACAGTGCATCACCGATGAGCTTCGGCCACAGCGGATTTACCGGTGCACTTGCATGGGCAGACCCTGCAGAAAACCTTGTATTTGTTTTTTTATCGAACCGTACCTATCCCGACCAAAACAACAGAAAACTGATTGAAAAAAACATACGGACCAATATTCACCAGTTCCTGTATGACGCCATTTATGATGCCAAATTATAAACAGATGAAATTAAAAAACTTTTTATTCTGGATCATTGCCATTGTAATTACCCTGTCGAGCGCCATTTACCAGAGAATGACCGGACCCACCCACCCCTATCGCGGCAGCGTGGAAATTGCAGGGGAAGAGATCAGTTACCGTCTGATCCGTTCCTTTCCAGAGCCTGCAGACGCACCGGCAAGGTTGGTGGCAGAAAACAAAGAGATCCATGGCTTTTTCCGCTACAAACGGTATCCCAGTTACGACATATGGGATACCATCCCCCTGGTACGTGATGAGAAATATCTCATTGCCTATATCCCACAGCAACCGGCTGCCGGAAAGGTCATGTACCAGATATTTCTTGAAACAGAAGACGAACGTGTAAAACTGTCGGAAGATCCCATTATCATACGTTTTCGCGACGATGTGCCGGCCCTGGCCCTGATCCCCCACGTGTTTTTGATGTTTTTCGCCATGCTGTTAAGCACACGGGCGGGCCTTGCTGCCCTGGCAGGGCAAAAAACCTATGGCCTTACCATGTGGACAATTGCCGCCTTTATTCTTGGCGGACTGGTTTTCGGCCCCATTGTCCAGAAATATGCTTTTGGCGACTGGTGGACCGGCTGGCCTTTCGGCACCGACCTCACAGACAACAAAACGGCCTTCGCTTTGATTTTTTGGGTCATTGCCTTTTTTAAAGTCAGGCAGAACCCCTGTCACAGGACCTGGGTTTTGGTGGCTTCCTTTGTATTGTTGCTGATATACCTGGTACCCCATAGTTTGCTAGGTTCCGAAATCGACTGGACACAGGAAAACATGCAATAAGGCCCGGGGCAGGCACTGCTATTGATACAACAGGGTTTTTTAAAAAAAACTGCATCAAAGCAAGCAGAAGTTGTAAATTTGCATTTGCTGCCTAACCGGGTTACTGCAAGAATCTTTAAATACCACCGTTGATTATATTGTATTATGAGTAAAGTCATTGCCATAGCAAATCAAAAAGGAGGGGTTGGAAAAACGACTACCGCCATCAATCTGTCTTCCAGCCTGGCCGTTTTGGACCATAGGGCCCTGTTGATCGATGCCGATCCGCAGGCCAATGCCACCTCCGGCGTGGGAGTGGACCCCAAACATGTTAAAACAAGCATCTATGAATGTATCATCGATGATGTACCTCCCCGGGATATCATCATCGAAACCTCCACCCCAAACCTGCACCTGATTCCTGCACACATCGACCTGGTGGGGGCTGAAATAGAGATGATCAACCTCCCGAACCGGGAACAAATGATGCGCAAGGTG
>PXAA01000038.1 GCA_003567205.1 Bacteroidales bacterium | reverse complement strand
TTAAGGTCAAACAAACGGGACTGCCGGTATATTGAAGGCCCTGTTAAAAATAATTGATCTCCTGGAGGAGTTGTGCCGGATCTTTTAACAGGGATGGATTTTTGTCGATATGTATCAGTGCGGACACCGGTAACTTAAGCGTCCGGATGACCTCATGGCCGCTTTCCCCGGGTATTTTTGCCACCAGCAATGCTCCGGCTTTGATCAGAAAGGAAGGGATGTTCTGTGTAATATCGAGCAGTTGCCGGGCGGTTTTTTCCAGATCCCGGTTGGCACAGTTTTTCCCGCCGAAGCAAGCGGCGATCAGGTCAATGCGGTCGTACAATTCTTTCAGGCTCAGGTCGTCACTTGATTTGGTCATGTATTCATTGACCCCGATATTGCTTTTTTCCTGTGAGCAGAACCCAAAGCCTGCCGATTTCATCAGTTGTATGACCGCCTGGTGGCAATTTTTTATTTCTGTCTTTTTCGTGGTATTGAAGTACGAAACAACCGGAACATGCCTTTTCAGCTGCCGGTTCTTGTAATCGGTATTGATCGAGTTGAATGAAATGTATTCGCTGAATGAATTCTGCAGGATATAGATCTGGTCTTTCAGACGGCTGATCTCTGCGGCATGCTTTTCTTCCAGGCGGTTGATCTTTTTTTCATAATACTTGTAGTATTGTTTCATGAACTTGTTTTGCGGGCCTGCAGCCACCAAACGCTGACCTTCGTCGGTGTCGGTAAAGCGGTTGAAGTGTTCAATGAATTTCTCTGCCAGGTCATCGGCCTGTTTCATGTAAGCCGTTTCATATTTCCAGGTGTACTTCGGATTCAGTATGCCGGCATCAACTCCTTTTATTTCTTTTGGGATCATCAGCCCGAAAGGGGCAAGCTCTTCCACTTCCGCCTTATCGAGCGATCCGTCGAGAATGGCATTGATGATTTTTCGGGTGCTGTCAATGTCGATGCGTTGCCCAATGCCGTATGGTCCGCCAATCCATCCGGTGTTGACCAGGTAGGCCGTGGCACCGTGTTCTTTCATTTTTTTGGCCAGTTCCTGGGCATATACCGTAGGATGGAGCAGGAGAAAAGCTGCACCAAAGGCCGATGAAAAGGTGGGCATTGGCTCCTTAACACCCCTTTCTGTTCCGGCCAGTTTTGCGGTATATCCGCTGAGAAAATAGTACATGGCCTGGTCGCGGTTGAGCCGGGCCACCGGCGGAAGGATGCCGAATGCGTCGGCGGTCAGGAAAATGACTTTTTTCGGGTGACCTCCTTTTGAAACCGGTTTAACGATATTTTTAATATGATACAGGGGGTAGGAGACCCGGGTGTTTTCTGTTTTGCTGGTATTTGAAAAATCGATTTCCCCTGATTTTGGGTCATAAACTACGTTTTCGAGCAGTGCATTGCGCCTGATGGCATGATAGATGTCGGGTTCCTTTTCCTTGCTCAGGTTGATGCATTTGGCGTAACAACCTCCCTCGAAATTAAAAACACCTTCGTTGTCCCAGCCATGTTCGTCGTCCCCGATCAAATACCTCCCCGGGTCTGCCGAGAGCGTGGTTTTACCCGTTCCGGACAGTCCGAAAAAGATGGCTGTATCGCCGTTCTTCCCCATATTGGCCGAACAATGCATGGAGGCGATCCCCTTCAGGGGCAGGTAATAGTTCATGACGGAGAAAAAGCCCTTTTTGATTTCACCGCCATACCAGCTTCCGCCGACCACCGCCCTGCGTTCTTTCAGGTTAAAAGCCACATATACATCGGAATTCAGATCCTGTTCCACCCATTTTTTATTGACAGTTTTACAGGCATTGAGCATAACGAAATCGGGTTCAAATGCTTCCAGTTCTTCGTCCGACGGACGGATGAACATATTTTTTACAAAATGGGCCATCCAGGCCACTTCGGTAATGATCCGTATTTTGATGCGGGTGTTTTCATTGGCACCGCAAAAAGCATCCATCACATAAAGCTTTTTTCCCTGAAATTGCCGCAATGTAGTCTCTTTTAGTGACTGCCATACTTCTTCCGATATGGGTTTGTTGTCTGAACGGTTTTTGCCATCGGCCCACCAGATATTGTCTTGTGAGCTGTCTTCCTGTACGATGTACTTGTCTTTCGGGCTGCGACCGGTAAAAATACCCGTATCCACGGCCACAGCGCCCGTATTGGTCACAAAACCTTTTTCAAAGCCCTCCAGCGCAGGATCTGTTTCGTGCTCAAACAAGGCATCATAAGATAAATTATAATACACTTTTTTTACATCCCTGATGCCGTATTGCGACAGATCGGGCGTTTTTGGGCCGGTCGTAGGCTGTGAATCGGTCTTTTTCATGTCGTGAGAGTTCGTTATTATTTAGACAGTGAATGTATTTGCTGGTTTTACCTGTCACCAAAAATGGCGCTGCCAATACGCACCATCGTGCTGCCTTCCTCTATCCCCAAAAAGTAATCGTCCGACATCCCCATCGATAGTTCTTTGAAGCTTTCTTTGCCGGGAAAAAACCTGTTGCGAATGGTCTCAAAAAAGGTTTTTAACTGGCGAAACTCCCGGCGCACCTTTTCCGTATCTTCGGTATAGGTGGCCATACCCATCAAGCCCCGGATATCGACATGTTGCATATTTCTGAGATCCTCGCTTTCCAGCAGATGAACACATTCATCCGCATCAAGTCCGAATTTTGTGCTTTCTTCGGCTATATGGATCTGCAACAAACAGGGGATGTCCCTGTCATTTTTTATGCCCTCCTTATTGATCACCTTCAGGAGTTTCAAACTGTCGACTGAGTGGATCATGGCTATGAAGGGGGCAATGTATTTGACCTTGTTGGTTTGCAGGTGGCCCACCATATGCCACCGGATATCCTTTGGAAGCACCTCATATTTGGGAAGCAACTCCTGTGCCTTGCTCTCCCCGAAAACCCGGTGCCCCGCATTGTAAGCCTCCATGATCTGTTCCGGGCTTTTGGTCTTGGTTACGGCAACCAGTTGTATCCCGGTGGGCAGGGTGGCTGAAATTTTCTGTAAGTTGTCTTTGACAACCATAACGGCTGGGTTTGTAGTTCATATTTCGCAGATTGTATTCATCTGCGATATCCGGTGCTGTGCAAAAATACACATTCGGAAAAAACTTTTGTGTTTTATATTGTCATTGTCAGATGAAAAGATGATATAATTATCTTTGCACCATGCAAGAAATGATTTTGGTCCTTGATTTCGGCTCTCAATATACTCAACTGATAGCCAGAAGGGTAAGAGAATTAAATGTGTATTGTGAAATCCATCCCTATCACTACCAGCCCAAAAAAACTGCACATATAAAAGGGATTATCCTGTCTGGAAGCCCTTTTGGAGTGCGTGATCCGCAGGCGCCCCGTTCTGATCTCAGCTGGTGCGGCAATGATATTCCGGTGCTGGGCATTTGTTATGGCGCCCAGATGATCACCCTAAGGTACGGAGGGGAGGTCCAGCCTTCTTCCACGCGGGAGTACGGGCGGGCCAATTTGTCTTACATAGCACCGGGTGAGCCGCTGTTTCGCAGCATTGAACCGGGATCACAGGTTTGGATGTCGCATGCCGATACCATTACCCGTTTGCCGGATAAATACCATCTGATTGCCCGCACCAACGACATCGGAGTGGCAGCCTTCCGTGCTCCTGACCGGGCTTTGTTTGGCCTGCAGTTTCATCCTGAGGTATACCACACCACACAGGGGAGTGATCTGTTACGGAATTTTATTGTGGACATATGCGCTTGTTCGCAGAACTGGACGCCGGAATCCTTTATCCAAAGCACCGTGGCCCATCTGAAGGAGCAGATCGGAAAAGATAAGGTGGTGCTTGGTTTGTCGGGTGGTGTCGATTCCAGCGTGGCGGCTACTTTACTTCATCAGGCCATTGGTAAACAGCTGCATTGTATTTTTGTTGATAACGGCCTTTTGCGCAAGAACGAATTTGAAGATGTTCGGGCCTCTTATAAGGATATGGGCCTGAATGTACGCGGTGTGCGTGCAGCCGGTCATTTCCTGGATGCCCTGAAGGGAATTGTTGAACCCGAAACCAAGCGAAAAGCCATTGGCCGTGTTTTTATAGAAGTATTTGAGCGTGAAGCGGTAAAGATAAGGGATGTGGATTGGCTGGCACAGGGCACAATATATCCTGATGTGATAGAGTCTGTTTCTGTGAAGGGCCCCTCGGTGACCATTAAATCACATCATAATGTTGGTGGTTTGCCTGATATTATGAAACTTAAGGTGGTTGAGCCCCTGAATTCACTGTTCAAAGATGAAGTCCGTAAGGTAGGGCGCAGCCTGGGGATTTCCCCGGCCATTCTTGAAAGGCACCCCTTCCCCGGGCCAGGCCTCGGGATTCGCATCCTGGGTGAAGTAACGGCCGAAAAAGTCAGGGCCCTGCAGGAAGTGGATCATTATTTCGTGCAAGCCCTGAAATCTTCCGGATGGTATCAAAAAGTATGGCAGGCAGCGGCCATTCTGTTGCCTGTTCAGTCGGTGGGGGTCATGGGTGACGAAAGGACCTATGAAAATGCCGTGGTGTTGCGGGCGGTGACATCCACAGACGGCATGACGGCCGATTGGGTGCATCTGCCCCATGAATTTCTCGCCCGGGTAAGCAACGACATCATCAACAACGTGAAAGGCATTAACCGCGTGGTATACGATATCAGCTCCAAACCACCGGCCACCATCGAGTGGGAATAGTTTCGCAGTTTTGTAATTTTTGACCAAATCCAGCGTATATATTAAGTAATGCATTGGCAATCATGGAAAAAAAAATAGCTTTCATATTGTTTTCCTTCCTTGCCGCACACATCAGCGGTCCGGCTGTTGCGCAAGAGGAGCCCCGGGAAATCACCAACCGGTCTACCATTCCCCAGACCATCGACGGAAAACAATACTACCTGCATGCCGTGCTCCAGGGGCAAACCCTGTACTCCATAGCCCGGGCGTACCATGTGGATGAAGAAGACATCATTGAAGAAAATCCAGACATCAGGGACGGACTGCGTTATGACCAGGTCATCCGTATTCCCGTATCGGAGGATCCTGATCAGATATGGGTTCCCACAAGGGTAAAACTGGATGAGGCAGCCCCTGTGCCCGACGGAAAGTATGTTGAGCATGAGGTGCAGCGCCAGGAAACCCTGTTCGGACTATCCCGGCAATATGGGATATCCATGGAGAAAATCCTTTTTTACAACCCGGATGCCAGGGAAGGTTTAAAGATAGGACAGGTTTTGCAGATCCCCCTGCTTGTCGACGACATTGATGCAAGGGCTTACCAATGGCATACGGTATCGCCCGGCGAAACAAAATACGGAATATCCAGGGCTTTCGGTCTTACGGTAGAGGAACTGGAGTCGTTGAACCCCGATACCAGGGAAGGACTGCGGGCGGGTCAGCAGATCCGTATTCCGGCAGACCGGGAAAAACCTGTAGAACGAGTCCCTGCAGCCACCGAAGGATACATTTTTCTTCCGGAGGTTACCCGGAGGCGGGAGATGCCCAAGGTCGACGAATATTGTTTTGCACCCCGTACCAGGGACGAATACCAGGTGGCATTGCTTATTCCTTTGTTCCTGGAAGAGTTTTTCCCGCCCCGGGATACAATACCGCTCCCTTCGGATACCCTTTGGAATCATGTATATGGTAAGCGTTCGCCCGGTGAAACAATCATTGTGGAAACCCCGGAGCAGCTCATGAGGGATCTGCCATTAAGCCATCCTTCATTCAGTTTTATTTCTTATTACCACGGGGTGCTTCTTGCCCTGGATTCAATATGGGAGGCCGGGGGCCGCATAAAGCTGAGCGTCTATGACGTTTCACAGGATTTACCCGGTGCAAGAAAACTTGTTGAGACGGGCGTTTTGCGGGATACTGATCTTATTATAGGGCCCTTTCACCGTCAGACGCTGAATTATATTGCCGGTTATGGCCGCCGGCAAAACATTCCGGTGATCTCTCCCATGCTGGATGACCCGGATCAGCTCCGGGGAGCCCCGAATCTGTTCAAGGTCACCCCTTCGCTTGAAACCATGCTGGATGATCTGGCCACTTATATTTCAAGGCATTATCCGAAGCAAAACATCATCCTGGTGCATAATGACCAGCCTGGCGCTGCCCCCATCATCAGCACATTTCAAGATACCTTATTAACCCGGGTAGCCATGACCGGTCATTTATATGACAGTTTACACCTGGCAAGGGTGGATGGTTATTATTTTGATAACACTATGGTGGGGAACAGGCGTACCAATCTGCTGATTATGCCCGATACCGCCACTGTCAGGTGGTTACCACCTGATATATTGGATAGTCCGCGTGGCCGTGCGGTTCCCAGGCCTGCCAATGTGCGTGAGGTGATTTATCGCACCGAAGGCATCGAAGGCTTGCTCAGCAAGATGGAAAAAGACAAAAACAATGTGCTTATCACCCTGATCGGCGGTGAACCTTTTCTGGCCAATTACCTGAGGCAGTTAAACGAACAACGCCATTACTACAACATCACTGTTTTTGGTATACCCGACTGGCAGGACTATACAAGTATTGAGATTGATTACTTGCAGAATTTGCGGGTACATTATTTTACGCCATATTTTTACGACCATTCCGAACCCCATTTCAACGATTTTATGCTGCGCTACCGGCAGATGTTTTTGACAGAACCCGATCAGGATGCATTTAAAGCGGCGCAAACTGCCTATTTCTTTTTCAATGCCTTGCTTGAATACGGTCTTGATTTCTACCGTTGTATGCCATTGCTGAATCAACAGGGGCATGAAAGCCCGTTTTCTTTTGAACAGGTATCAGGCGCGCGCAATGGCTGGAAAAACAAACATACTTCCATATACAGGATAGAGGGCTACCGCCGGATTGATGTCCAGCGGCCCATAGAGGTCATCAGCCAGAGAACAGAGTAGTTGTAAGAGCTTAACGCAGGTCAACCACTTCAATGCCGGGATACTGGCCCGGATCAAATACAAATTGATCTTCCGGCAGTTGGGGATTTGGTTCATAAACCCTGACCTCATAACGGTATATACCACCCTGGCGGTCGTGCGCTTCGGTATACAACAATTGTTTCCGGGCATCCTCAATGGCCAGCCGGTATTTGAAAAAAGCCTGGGGATCAATGGGTACCAGGTCAATGATGTGGACGTTTTTTCCATCATGTATTTCTTCCCGAATCCATTTTGACCGGAAACCGGTGGCAAAATTTTGCAGCAAAGAACTGGGAGTAATGGTGTTGTCGGCTTCTTCTGCCAGACTTATGTGCACCTCATTGACGTCCTCCATGAAGACCCAGGCAGTTTCACCGTCAGAAATAAAATAATGGCTGCCGAGTTGCATATAATATTTGTCGCCCCGGGTGTATAGCACCCCCCCAGTCTGTTCATCGCTTCCCGTCTGAGTGTCTTCCAAAATATAATCGAACCCGATATACAGGGATTCATGGGCACGGATCTTTTCACTTGCTTCTTTTAGTATCTGCCGGGCTTTTTCTTCGTATATCCTGTCCGTTGCGGGTTCCTGCCAGGGCTGAAGGAAAATAATGGCCAAAAAGAGGGAATACAACAATGGGGATATCATCATGGTTCGTTTTTATAACGGATTCTGTATTTAACCTTCTTGCCGCAATATTTGTTCCAAACTTACTTCGTCCTTAATCTTTACTTCTCTTGCCTTGCTTCCTTCGAATGGGCCTACAATGCCTGCGGCCTCCAGTTGGTCAATGATCCTGCCTGCCCGGTTGTACCCGAGTTTCAGTTTCCGCTGGATCAGTGATGTGGACCCTTGCTGGGTGGCTACCACAATACGGGCGGCATCTCCAAAAAGTTCATCCCTTTCGGAGGGGTCCATGCTTTCCGACACCACTGCATCGTCTTCAAAATATTCGGGTAAATGGAAGGCATCGGGATATGCCCGCTGTGATCCGATAAAGTCGGTGATGCGTTCAATTTCGTGGGTGTCAATAAAGGCGCATTGCAGCCGGAGCAGGTCACTGCCCGTTGACAAAAGCATATCGCCGCGGCCAATCAACTGGTCTGCACCCCCGGTGTCGAGGATGGTGCGTGAATCAACTTTTGCAGTGACCCGGAAAGCGATGCGGGCAGGAAAGTTGGCCTTGATGGTACCGGTGATGATGTTTACCGAAGGACGTTGGGTGGCAATGACCAGGTGAATACCTACAGCCCTTGCCAGCTGGGCCAGTCGGGCAATTGGCAATTCTATTTCTTTGCCGGCTGTCATGATCAGGTCGGCAAACTCATCGACACATAAAATGATGTATGGCAGAAAACGGTGTCCGTGGTTGGGATTCAGACGGCGGGCCACGAACTTGGCATTGTACTCTTTTACATTGCGTGCCTGGGCATCCTTGAGCAAATCGTAGCGATTATCCATTTCAACACACAATGAGTTGATGGTCCTGATCACCTGCCTGGTTTCCGTAACGATGGCTTCTTCTGCATCGGGCAGTTTGGCCAGGTAGTGGCGTTCAATTTTCGAGAATATATTCAGCTCCACCTTTTTGGGATCCACCAGGATAAACTTGACATAGGCGGGATGTTTTGTATAGAGTATGGAGGTTAAAATGGCGTTAAGACCCACCGACTTACCCTGGCCGGTGGCCCCGGCCATCAGCAGGTGGGGCATCTTGGTCAGGTCAGCAATGAAGGTTTCATTGGCAATGGTTTTGCCAAGGCCGATGGGCAGATCAAAGGAGGAGTTCTGGAAGCGCTTGCTGGCCAGCACAGACTTCATGGATACAACCTCGGGATTCCTGTTGGGCACTTCAATGCCTACAGTCCCCCTGCCCGGAATAGGCGCAATGATCCTGATACCCAAGGCCGAGAGACTCAAGGCAATGTCATTTTCCAGGTTTTTGATCTTGGAGATGCGGATTCCCGGGGCAGGAATGATCTCGTAGAGGGTCACGGTTGGCCCCACGGTGGCCTTGATCTTGTCGATATCGATGTCATAGTTTTTCAACGTCTCGATGATCTTGTTTTTATTGTCTTCCAGTTCCTGCTTGTTTATCTGAATAGTCCCGCTGCCCTTCTCATCCAACAAATCCAGATCGGGCAATTTAAAGTGGGGGAGGTCCAGGGTCGGATCGTATTCGCCCAGGTGTGACAAATCAGGAATGTCGCTGTCGTCGGAGGGGAAGGGGTCACCAATTGCCTGGTAATTGTTGCCTGAAAATTTTCCGGTAGCCACCTCTATTTCCCATTCCGGGTCTTCGCCGGATGCCGGTTTCTGTGTCCCTGCCTCATCTGTGTCCGGATCCCCGGCATGGTCGTGCTCATCACCGGAATGGAAAACCGGTCTGTCCTCATCGGTTTCTGAGGCGTCTTCCAGGTCCGGATCTCCCGGGTCCTGCCTGGCATCGCCTTCCGTTTCAATGCCTGTTTCGTCCAGCCAGCGGTCATCTTCTGTGGCCGATTCCTTTTTGGGCGAGAAGCCCCTGAAAAGCCATGAAAAAAAGGATCCTGCAGACCGGAAACTCGGATTGAAAACAAGAATGATGAATACGCCCATAGAGAACATCAGCAACAGGGCTGTGCCAGCCTTGCCCAGCAGCCCGTTGAGCCAGACAGCGCTTTCGTATCCGAAAATACCACCCAGGATCAGCAGGTCGCCCGAAACAATTACATATCCGAAAAAAACAGAAACCCAGATCAGGAAAAACAGGGAATACCCGGTGGTTTTACTCAGCGGGAGCAGACGGAAGCCGCTAAGCATGCGCAAACCGGATATAAAGAAGACCAATATAAATAAAAATGAGGCGATGCCAAACCATTTTTTAATAAACAGGTGGGCCAAAATGGCACCTGCCCGGCCCATGAAGTTTGCCACATCCACAGAGGCATCGGTAAGCAGCCCCCAGTTTAGCGTTCTGCCATCCAGCATGGCATCGTCTGTTTTCCAGCTAAACAGGTAGGAGAGGAAAGCCAGCATCATAAACAGTGATGCCAATACAAAGAACAGGCCTGTGGCTTTTCTGAGCCGCTTGTTTTTGAAAAAGTTGCGCAGTGATGACCAGGTGAGGTCACGTCCTTCCAGATCGGTGTTTGCCTTGCCTTTTTCTGACCTGTATATGTTCTTTTTAAATGTATTGGACTTTGGAGACATGCTGGTGGCATTGTGGATTCGTAAACTAGCAAAGTTAAAAAAAACCGGCATTAAAAGCCCAAAGTTTTGAGCATGGACTTAAAGCTTTGTTCTTTGGCAAAAAGTTTGGTGTTGTATTCCCCCTCATCGTCTTTGTCGATAATGACCAGTTTTGGGGCGGGAATCAGGCAGTGCTGAAGCCCGCCAAAGCCCCCCAGCGTTTCCTGGTAGGCACCCGTATGGAACATGCCAATGAATTGATTTGTCCCCTCCCTGATCTTTGGCAGGAATACGGCATTGGCGTGGGCCTCGGCATTATAGTAATCCTGGCTGTCGCAGGTCAGGCCGCCCAGGTTTACCCGTTCATACTCGGAGCCCCAGTTATTTAAAGCCAGCAGAATGAAGCGCTGTTTGCTGGCCCATATATCCGGCAGTGTGGTCATGAAGCTGCTGTCTATCATATTCCAGCGCTCCCTGTCGTTTTGCTGTTTCTGATCCAGCACAGAATAAAGTACTGCGCCGCTTTCCCCAACGGTAAATGCTCCGAATTCTGTGAATATATCCGGCTCTGGCACGTCATTTTGTTTGCAGATCATCTTCACCTGGGCAATGATCTCCTCGGTTATGTATTCGTAATCGTAATCAAAAGCCAGGGAGTTTTTTACGGGGAAGCCCCCGCCTATGTTCAAACTGTCGAGCTCCGGACATATTTTCTTGAGGTCGCAGTACACGTTGACGCACTTTGATAACTCATTCCAATAGTATGCATTGTCTTTTATCCCCGTGTTGATAAAGAAATGCAGCATCTTCAATCCAAACCGGGGGTCTTTCCGGATGTTCTCCTTATAATAGGGTACAATGTCGTTATAACGGATGCCCAGCCTCGATGTGTAAAACTCAAACATGGGCTCCTCTTCCGACGCAATGCGAATGCCCAGTTTGCATTTGCGATTTTTCCGGATCAGCTGGTCAAAAATTTTGATTTCATTCTTGTTGTCGAGCACCGGGATGGTGTTTTCGAAACCATTGTTGACCAGGTCGCTGACTTTTTGGGTGTATAATGGCCGCTTGAAGCCGTTGCATACGATATACCTGGACTTGTCAATTAGGTTCAGCTTCAGCAATTCTTCCACGATATAGATGTCAAAAGCCGATGATGTTTCGATGTGGATGTCGTTCTTCAGGGCCTCTTCCAGCACAAATATAAAGTGAGAGCTCTTGGTGCAGTAACAATAGTGGTATTCCCCTTCGTAATCTACCCTGGCCATGGCCACATTGAACAACCTTTTTGCCTTCTGTATCTGCTGGCTGATCTTCGGAAGGTAACTGATTTTGAGTGGTGTGCCGTATTGTTTTACCAGGTCCATCATGCAGATGTCGTGGAAGTACAATTCGTTATCAATCACCTTGAATTCCTCCTGCGGGAAGTCAAAGGTTTGTTCGATCAGGTCGATGTATTTGTTTTTCATTGCGAATGTAAGTGAGTTAGATTGAATTATAAGGGCAAATCCAAGTGTGCTACTTTGCCCCGGAAATGCAAAAAGCAAATATATAATAAATGGGATAATTCCTGGTGGTTTGAAACCATTTATTTGCTAAAGTATTTTCGCACTTGCAGGAATACCGAAATGACCAGGCCTGCCAGCCATCCCAGCAAAGTGATCATATCAGCAGTGGCGGCCGTAATGGAAATACCCAGAAGGCGTTTGAGTATGTATTGTACATATGACTCTGGCAGACCGGTTTTACCCAGTTCGCGAAGGACCTGCCAGTGCCATTCGGTGAGCGGGCAGTAGCCGATGCCATAAAACAAGCCGAGAATAAACCAGGACCCCCCGGTCAGCAGCACGCAAATGAGGTGTAGCATCCGCAGGCGCTGAACCAGCCACCCGGAGAGAATAAAGAGGATGAGCGCCGAGTGGAAAACCACGAAGAAAACATCCAAAAAATGTAATAAGAATTGTGTCATCTTACCTGATCACCCGCAGGCTTTTGTTGAAACGGATGTTGGCCGGGAAACCCCGGTCGGGCGAAAGCGAAAGCCATACAAACATAGCCCGCCCCACAATATGGTCTTCCGGCACAAAACCCCAGTACCTGGAGTCGGCCGAATTGTGGCGGTTGTCACCCACCATCCAGTAATAGTCCATTTCGAAGGTATATGTATTGCTCTCTTTACCGTTGATGTAAATCCTGTCGTTTTCCACAAGCAGGTCATGGCCTTCGTATACAGAGATAATCCTTTCATACAGGGCAATGTTTTCTGGGTTGACCTCTACCGTGGCCCCTTTTTCGGGGATGTACAGCGGACCGTAATTGTCTTCGTTCCACGGGAAAGCCCTGTGGTGCGGAAAAATATGCCGCTCGCCCTGGCCTTTGGCATGCATTATTCTTGAGACATCTGTAACATAGTCAAGCCCCTCAAGTTCCCGGGCTGCAACTGTTGTCATCGAAATGATGTAGCTGTTCTGAGTCACCTGGCGCCATTCGGTAATGTCCAGGCGGTTGACCAAACGGCTGGATATGGGCCTGTCGTCGGTGGTAACACGGTAATTGTGTTGTACAAGTTCGGGGTCCGGAAGGACTTCATTATTGATATAAATAATGCCGTCGCGCAGCTTAAATGTATCGCCGGGTATTGCCACACAGCGTTTGATGTAGTTATCCCGCTTGTCAACCGGCCGGCTAATCACATCGTAATGATCCCATACCATTTCGCGGCCCATTTCCTGAACCAGGCGGTAATAGCTAATGTGTTGATCCTGTAGAGCTACGGTATCTCCTTCGGGGTAATGGAATACCACAACATGGTTGTTTTCGATGCTGCGCAATGCGGGGTAGCGGTAATGGGACAGGCTGATCCATTCCAGGTATGACTTGGTATGTTCGGTCAGGGGCAGGGTTTGGTGGGTAAACGGAAAGGCAATGGGTGTCCGCGGGATCTTCGGACCATAGCTGAGTTTGCTCACAAAAAGGTAATCACCCACCAAAAGGGATTTTTCCATGGAAGATGTAGGGATGGTGTAGGCTTCCAGCATAAAGGTTCGGATCAGCGTGGCGGCAATCACGGCGAATATGATGGCATCGGCCCACTCGCGCAAAGCCGTTTTTTTGACCAGGGGGATTTTGGAAGGGTGTGTATAGCTTTGTTTTTCGGAAAAACCAAGCCAGGGAAGAAATACAAAAGGGAAAAGTACCCCAAGGGCCTGTTCACCCAAGCCGTCTTTGCGGAAACATTTGAGGGTTTCCGCCACCATCAGCAACAGGGTAAACACATTGATAAACGGCACCAGGATAAAGAAATACCACCACAAGGGCTTGTCAATGATCCTGAGCCAGATGTAAATATTGTAGAAAGGTACGATGGCTTCCCATCCTTTGTAGCCCGCCTTGATGAATATCTTCCACAACCCCGCCAGGGAGGCCAGAAAAAACATGATGGTCAGCAACATATATATATTCATGGTTTTCGGTTTAAATATTTAACAAGTCTTTCATTGTATATACCCCTTGTTTGTTCACCACCCAGCCGGCAGCCAGCAGCGCACCTTCGGCAAATCCGCTTCTGTCATGTGCCGTGTGTTTGATCTCTATGCTGTCAATGTCTGATTCGTAGGCGACCACGTGGGTTCCGGTAATATTGTCGAGGCGGTATGATTTGATGGGCAGTACTTCCCGGGGTGTTTCCTGGTCTGCATCACCCCATTTTTCCAGGTCCTTTCTGGCGGCAATGATATCGTTTGCAAGGGTGATGGCCGTTCCGCTGGGGGCATCCAGCTTTTGGCTGTGGTGGCTTTCTATGATGCGCGGTCGATAGCCTTTTATTTCTGCAAGCATTTGTGCGAGGCGATGGTTGAGTGCGAAGAAAAAATTCACACCGATGCTGAAATTGGATGCGTGGAACAGGCAGCCTTTCTTTTCTTCGCACAGGCGGATGATGCCAGAGAGTTCATGCAGCCAGCCTGTGGTGCCGGTCACCACGGGGACACCCATGTCAAAACACCTTTTGATGTTGGCAGGTGCAGCCTCCGGGATGGTGAATTCTATGGCCACATCACATTCGGCCAATTGGTCCAGGCGTGACGTCCAGTGCGATTCATTGTCTATAATCACGTTGACCGTATGCTGACGGGCAAGCGCCATTGTTTCTATGGCCCGCCCCATTTTTCCGTACCCGATCAGGGCAATATGCAGGTGTTGTTCCATCGTATTAAAATCTGAACCGCAAGGTAATTTGTGCACTGTAATTTGTCCGGCCCGCATCCTGCTGATAGGGCAGGGTGAAGGGTTGCATGCCCAGGCTGAGTTCTTCGCCCACGTCGAAATGCATCAGATGGGCATCGACGCTGGCATCGAGTATGTTGAGTATATAGAGCGCAGCGGCAAGCATATATGTGATCTCTAGGTTGCGCCGGTAATAGTTCATTGCCCTTTCAAGGACATCGGTGGAATGCAAGGGAAAATCATCGATGGTATTGGGGTTGCCATCAACCCGGGCCACCCAGGCCTCACGCCATTTTCTGTATTCTGTATTGTTAAAATCAACAAAATATACCAGGGTGCCGAAACCCCCGTAAATGATGGGCAGTTTCCAGTATTTTCCGTTGTAGATCTGTCCCAACCCGGGCAGGGTGGCCGATAGCATGGCGGCTTTTGCAGGTGAGGGTACTGTCTTGTCCAGGTCTGTGTTAACCGGCCGCTCTGTATTGTTATTGATTTGCGCTGACAGAGCGGTTGCTGTGGTCAACAGGAAAAGCAGCACAACAAATGCCTTGACTTGCAAAGCGTTTGCAAAGCTATCAACAATTGTCTTTTGTACGAAAGCTTGTAGTCCTATTTTTTTAGCCATTTGGCGATGCGCTTGTATTCTTCTTCTGACTCAAAGCTGATTACAATGCTTCCCTTGCCGCCCGCCCGGTTCTTGATTTTAACAGGGGTTTTTAACATCTCTTCCAGCTCTTTTCTGAACGTTTGTTGGGCTGCACTGGGCCCCCGTGGTGACTGCCTGGTTTTTTGGGTTTGTTCCTTTGAGGTTTCCTGGCAGGCGATTTGTTTGATGATCTCTTCCACTTTGCGTACCGACAATTCCTGGGCCAGGATGTCCTGGTACAATTCCAGCAGTGTCTGTACATGATCAATGGCCAGCAAGGCTTTGGCATGTCCCATGGAAATCAGTTCCTGGCGTAACCCGATCTGTACTTCGCCCGGAAGGTTTAGCAGGCGCAAATGGTTGGCGATCGACGACCGGCTCTTGCCCAGGCGTTCGCTGAGCATTTCCTGGGTAAGCTTGTGGTCCTGTATAAGCTGTTTGTATCCCAGGGCGATTTCCATGGGATTCAAGTTCTCTCGCTGGATGTTCTCTACTATGGCCATTTCCAGCAAAGCATGGTCCTCGGCAGCCACAATATATGCCGGGATGTCTTGCAGTCCGGCCATTTTTGCCGCTATCAGGCGACGCTCACCCGAGATCAGCTGCAGCTTATTTTCTTCGAGCTTGCGCAGTGTAATAGGTTGAATGACGCCTTGTTTTTTGATGGAAGCAGCCAGGTCGTTCAAGGCTTCAATATCAAAATCAGACCTGGGTTGATAGGGGTTTGTTTCAATAATATCGACGGGCACATTGCCGATGGTCCCCACCGGCAGCATATCATGTTCCCCGTCATATCCGGGCCGGGTTTCAAAGCCGGAATTGTCGAGCAATGCACTCAATCCTTTGCCCAATGCGCGCTTTTTGGCATTCATATGTTTATCTTTTTATCTGCTTCCTTGATCTTGGTCATGCCATTCTTTTGCAGGATCTCCCGGGCCAGGTTCAGGTGGTTCAATGAACCCCTGCTCTGAGCATCATGCATGATAATGGTTTCACCAAAACTGGGTGCTTCACCCAACTTGGTGTTCCGGTAAATAATGGTGTCAAATACCAGGTCCTGAAAATGCATCCGTACTTCTTCCACCACCTGGTTGGCCAGCCTGAGCCTGGAATCGTACATGGTCAGCAGGATGCCTTCAATGTCCAGTGCCGTGTTCAACCGTGTTTGCACGATCTTGATGGTGCTCAGCAACTTGCCAAGGCCCTCCAGGGCAAAATATTCGCATTGCACGGGGATGATGACCGAATCGGCCGCGGTGAGCGCATTGACCGTAACAAGGCCCAGGGAGGGGGAACAGTCAATGATCACAAAATCGTAATCCTCTTTGACCTTGTCGATCACCTTGCGCATCATTTGTTCCCGGTTCGGGATGTTGATCATCTCTATTTCAGCCCCCACCAGGTCGATGTGTGCAGGAATCAGGTGCAGGTTTGGGGTGGAGGTTTCGATGATGATGTCCCGGGGAGGCACGTCATCGATGATGCATTCATAAATGCTTGTTTTGACATGTTTGGGATCCACACCCACGCCTGAGGTGGCATTGGCCTGCGGATCGGCATCGATCAGCAGGGCCTTGTGGTCCAACACAGCCAGGCTGGAAGACAAATTGATGGCGGTGGTGGTTTTTCCCACCCCCCCTTTCTGGTTTGCGATGGCAATGACTTTACTCATAATAGATTGTAAACTAGAATCGTATGTGTATATTTTTGCAGTAACCCGGCGGTGGCGGCCAATGCAAATTTACAACTTCTGCTTGCTTTGAAGCAGTTTTTTTAAAAAAAACAGGGTACGTCCACCGCAGTGCCCTGGCTATGACCTATTGCATGTTTTCCTGTGTCCAGTCAATCTCCGAACCAAGCAGGCTGTGTGGGATCAGGTATATCAGGAACAACACAATGGCAGCCACCAGCACCCAGGTCCGGTGCCGGGGGTTCTGCCTCACTTTAAAAAAGGCAATGACCCAGAAAATGAAGGCAAAGGCCGTTTTGTTGTCGGTCAGGTCGGTCCCAAAAGGCCAGCCGGTCCACCAGTCACCAAAGGCATATTTCTGTATGATGGGCCCGAATATCAGCCCCCCAAGGATAAAGGTGGCGATGGTCCACATGGTCAGCCCGTATGTTTTGTGGCCGGCCAGGGCGGCCAACCCCGCCCGGGTGCTGAGTAGCATGGCCAGGAACATAAGGATCACATGGGGGATCATGGCCAGGGCGGGTACATCGTTGCGAAAACGGATCACGACCGGATCTTCCGACAGTTTTACGCGTTCATCCTCCTTTTCGAGAAATATCTGGTACATCACCTTCCCGGCTGCGGGTTGCTGCGGGATATAGGCAATCAGGGTCTGGTTGTCGCGCACCAGGGGTATGGTATCCCAGGCATTGTGGCTGGGATATCGTTTGTACCGGAAAAAGCCGTCGATTTCCCGGTCTTCGGCCACAACCCTCACCGGGGCGTCAGCGGGCCGCGGAAAGGAACGGATCAGGCGGTAACTGATCTCCTGCCCGGCAATTTCCGTGCTGCCGCGATAGGGGTGGGTGGGTCCGGTCATTCGCTGGTAGATGGCGCTCGACAGGGTAATGACTATGGCAATGATCCAGAATAAAATCTTTTTTGGTTTCATTTATTTGTAATTATTTATCAATAATGGCATCATACAGGAGCTGGTGAATATTGGTCCGTATGTTTTGTTCAATCAGTATCCGGTTGCTTTGGTCAGGATAGGTCCGGTTCGACAAAAATACAAATACAAGGTTCTCCACCGGGTCTGCCCATGCAAGTGTACCGGTAAATCCGCTGTGGCCAAAACTTACGGGCGAGGCACTGTATGCCGCCGGGCTTCCCTGGCCGGGATCCGTGGCGGGTTTGTCAAAACCCAGTGCGCGCCGGTTGTTGCCGGCAACAAACTGCCTGCGGGTAAATTCCTTCACGGTGTGTTCATCAAAGTATTGCCGGCCGCCATAGCTGCCCCCGTTTAAAAATACCTGCATGAGGGTGGCCAGGTCGGTTGCATTCGAAAACAAGCCGGCATGTCCGCTGACCCCTCCCAGCATGGCCGCCACGGGATCGTGCACAGTGCCCTGCACCAACTGGCGGCGCCACAGGGTATCCATTTCGGTGGGGACCAGCCGGGCGGGATCGAACCGTTCGAGGGGCCGGAATCCCATGTTGGAAAGTCCCAGTGGCCCGTAGAGCTGGTGATCCAGAAATGCATCCAGTCCTTCACCGGTAAGTTCCTCAACGAGTTCTTTAAGCAGGATGAAGCCCAGGTCGCTGTATACATATTTGCCGGTGGGACCCAGGTCCGATTGCAGGATCTGTGTCAGGATGGTGTCGCGGTAATGTGTATGGATATATAAATTGCCGGCGACCATCACCGGGTGATCGTCCGTTGGATGGTTGCTGTAAATGCCGGGGAGGTATTCGCCATGCTGCATGGAGGTCCGGTGAAATGGGATCCACGGTATAAAGCCGGCCTGGTGGGTCAGCAGGTCCGCCAGCCGGATTGTTTCCTTGTCGCTGCCGGACAGCCGGGGCATGTATGTGGCGAGGGATGCCCCGGGATCTATCATGCCCATGTCTGCCAGGCGCATCAGGGAGGCCGTGGTGGCGGCAATTTTGGTAACCGAGGCCAGGTCGTATATGTCGCCCGTGGTTACAATCGCCATGCTGTCGTAGGTATGGTGTCCAAAGGCCTTGTTGTAGACCATGATCCCGTCCC
>PXAA01000006.1 GCA_003567205.1 Bacteroidales bacterium | reverse complement strand
TAACCGGTTAAAGTGAATCGACCCATGCATATCCGCATCCAGAAAATCTGACCAGAGCCTCAGGTGCCGGGTATTGCCGGACCAAAAGGTATTGTTTACAATAATATCACCGGTTGTATATATTCTTACATCCTCTTGCAACAAGCCGCTTTCATGGACAGGTATTTCGGAATACACAATGTCGCGTATGGCCATTTCGCCTTCCATATCATCCAATGAACTGAGCTTTGCATTGATCATCAGATTGGCCGATAACACAGATTCATATATTGTATCGCGCTGGAATATATGGATCCGGCTCAGGTTTGCTTTGTCGATTTGGACTGTGAAATCAAAAACAGGCACCGCTTTTTCAAAATCCACCATACCATGAAAATCCAATCCCAGGTCGGGGTCATCAACCAATAAATAGCCATTGAATTTGCGGTGCAGAAAATCACCGGCCAGGTCAATGTTATTATATGTTTTTCCGAGTATGTCAATAGATTCAATGGTTCCGCCAAGGTTTACATCCAGCATATCAAGCGTTAGGCCGGTTCCGTTTACAAGAGCCTGCATATTTATTTTTCCAAGCTGGCCGGTTCTTTCAAACAGGCGGCCCAGATCAAAATGATCCGTGATGAGGTTGCCCTTGTAATGGTAAGGAGCATCTGCCGAGTCTCTTTGCATTGTAATGTCAGAATACAGGCGTCCAACATCCGAATCCAACGATCCTTCGGCTATAAAATCATTTACAGTGCCCATCAACCGTCCGGCAAGGGATATTTCACCCATATTATCCAGATAGGCGGGAATTGCAGGGATTTGCTGATCCACTCCATCAGGATATTTTATTCTCCTGAGTGCCGCAAAATAACTACGCATTTCATCCACCGTAAAATCCATATGTGTATGCGGCCATTCCGTCAATCCGGTTAATTGAAAATTTCCCTGAAAATACGTGCTTTCACCATGCGTTAATCTGACCTGATTGGCAATCAACGTCTCTCTTGTACCAGAAAATTGCCCTTCAATTCGAACAGTATCGTCCATGCCGTAAAAACCAGGGGCAAAATGCCCCAGGTCGGCCAAACTAAGCGGCAAGGCCCGGATATGCAACTGATACTCCATTCCTTCGATCAATTTTTCGATTGATTCAAGGGAGGGATAGTTTACTACCAGGTCAAACCGAACATCCGAAACAGCGGAACGGAAAAAGAAACGGTCAATGGTACTTTGATGGGGCCCAATGGAAAAGTCGCCCGACATATAATTCACCAAAAAACCAGACGATCCCTTATAAAACAGATAATCCAGCTCAAAAAACAAGTTATGGTCGTGCAGCAGGATATCGTTCACGGCCAGGTGAAGATCCTGTATAAAGAAATTACCGGGATCAAAACCATTGTTTCTTTTAATCATGTCCTCATTCCGGTGCCGGAATGTTGCACCGGTAATTTTCAACCCGAAGCATTTTACATCCCACCTGCCCACCGGCGCACCGGACGTTTCGATGGTTGAAAAATAATCGACCAGGAACCGGACATTATATTCCTCGTTGTTTTCTTCCTTGTATACATTGAGCAGGGCACTATCAAAATGCAGTTCATTAATGGTTAACCGGCGTTTTTTTAAAGATATTCCGCCCAGTTCCAAACCCATCCTTTCCATAGAAAGCAAGTTCTCCCCTTGCTGGTCCTTCATTACTACATCATTCAATACAATGCTGCGAAACAAACGGACATCCACACCACCCACCGTGACGTCTGTCTGAAGTTCCCCGGAAATGTAACTTGTCAGATGATCCACCAGGTAATTCTGCACCCTGCTGTTCTGCAACAGGGCGTAAAACAACAGTGGAAGCACAACAAGCACTGTCAGTAGCGATATCAGTATTTTTCTCCTTTTTTTGATACCTTTGTCCTCCGGATCATTAAAGAATCCAATTCGAGTTTAAACCAGTCATGAGCATTTATATCCTGGGAATTGAGTCATCCTGCGACGACACCTCAGCCGCCATTATAAAAGATCGCAAAATTCTTGCCAATCTTATCGCCAATCAACATGTTCACAAAGATTTTGGGGGCGTGGTCCCGGAATTGGCATCGAGGGCACATCAGCAGAACATAATTCCAGTCATTAACAATGCTTTATCAAAAGCAAAGATACATAAAAAACAAATCAATGCCGTGGCCTTTACCAATGGACCCGGATTACTCGGTTCGCTATTGGTCGGAACATCCTTTGCAAAATCTTTTGCCCTTGCACTGAATATTCCGTTAATCACCATTAACCATATGCATGCCCATATTCTGGTTCATTTTATCGAAGATTCTGCAAAGAAAAAAGTACCGCCCTTCCCTTTTCTTTGCCTGACTGTATCGGGTGGACACACGCAGATCATGCTTGTAAAAAGCCATCATGAAATGGAGGTAATTGGCCAGACAATAGATGATGCAGCCGGCGAAGCATTTGACAAAGCCGCCAAGATTATGGGCTTGCCGTATCCGGGCGGCCCGCTGATCGATCATTATGCCCGCCAGGGGAACCCCAGGGCATTTTCCTTCCCACATCCAAAGGTACCAGGCCTTAATTACAGTTTCAGCGGACTAAAAACCTCCATTTTATATTTTTTGCGCGATGCCCTGAAACATGATCCGGATTTCATCAACAAGCATTTGAATGATCTGGCCGCTTCCATCCAGCAAACCATTGTGGAAATACTGATGCATAAGGTTCGTGCAGCCGCCCTGCAAACGGGCATCCGTCACCTGGCCCTTGCAGGAGGCGTTTCGGCCAATTCCGGCCTGAGGAGGGCTTTTGAAGCTGAGAAAGAAGCTGGGAGCTGGGACGTATACATTCCCAGGTTTGAATACTGTACCGACAATGCCGCCATGATCGCCATCGCCGGTTATTACAAATACCTGGCCGGCGAATTTGCACCCCAAAGCACAACCCCTTTTACCCGTTATCAGGCTTAGTCTTCATTGGTGCCGTTATCGCGGGTATCTATCCTGATAAAAGGCGGGTAATCACGTTCACTGATAACATGTTTTTCCATGTCGTAATGGAAATAATAAGGGTAATCCCTACCTGATTGCTTCCGGACATAGATATTCATCAGGTGGTCAAAGATGTTTTGTGCATTTTGCCTGCCGGAGAAATAGGCCAGGTCCGATACATCATCCGGCGTCAGAAGATATTTCTGCGGTTGAAAGCGTACCTGCCCGGTCGACAACCTGATAAAACGCCCCTCCACATGGTCGCTGGTTGCATGGGCATTAAAGAGCACCTGCATCCCGAAGTTTGCATCATGCAGCTTGTTGAATTCCCACCATACATTGTTTTCCAGTACGGTGATCTCCACCCTGCCGATATACCGGTCCAGGCCCGACCTGCCGATAAACACCTCTTCTTCGACATATTCCAGAAGTTCCATTTGCGCCAAAACAAAGATATAGGCGGGCTGATCAAGGGCAAAGAATTCATTCATCTGGTCTGGTCCGTATGTTTTGACATACAGCAAATCAAGGTGGTATTTCAAGGAGCTTATGAATTGGTCGATAAATGTAGAATCACCTACCTCATTAATGAAGCGTGCCCTCGGGTCACCCGGACCCAGGACGCTGTCGGGAGGAATGCTGTCGGGGTGCTCCGGTGAAAAAGACCTAAGCAGGGTGCCCGGGGGAAGGATCAATACATGGATATCGGTTTCATCAACCACAAAACGGTTGGCAAACTGCAGGCTGCTGGCACATGCAAACAGGCATGCGGTCAACAAAACACCCATTCCGATATTTCGTATCCAATTCAATGTTTTAATTTTTCCCCAATTTCCTTGCCAAAATTACGGCATAATGAAAACTCGTCTTCGTGGGGGGTAAATTTGACAAAAACTCCATCGCCCAGCACACTGAGTTTCAGGTTCGACAATGTAGTATTAATTATTTTCCCGGCTTCACCACTCCAACCGTAAGAGCCAAACGAACCGGCGATCTTTCGGTTGTCGCGTATGGGGCTGATCACCGCGAACAATTTATAGATAGGCAATAAGATGTTTTGATTGATGGTAGGGCACCCGACCACAATGGCACTGCTTCTGGCGACCCTTTCATCCAGGTTTCCCAATGGCATGGTTTCAATATCAGCCACATCCACTTCAAAATTTCCTGCACTCAAAATGCCCTCCCTGATGGCTTCAGCCATCTTGCCTGTATTATGATACGCCGACACATAGGGTATAAAAACATAGTTCTTTTGTGGTGTTTGCAGGGCATCCCTGGCAAATTGCTCCGACAGGTCCACCCATTTCTTCCAGTTGTTCATCAAAAGCGGGCCATGCCCTGTAAGCAACGCATTGATCTCCAATGGACGAATTTTTTCAATGGCCTTCAACATGAACTTACTGAATGGTTTCAGGATCACATCAAAATAATACCGGAAGGCATCACCAAAGTCTCCCACCTTGTCATCATACATATCCGGGTGGGCATAATGGCAACCGAATGAATCACAGGTAAACAAAAGCTTATCTTCTTCCAGGTATGTGTACATGCTGTCGGGCCAATGAAGGTTGGGCGCCGAAATAAAACGCAGTGTTTTATTGCCCAGATCAAGGGTATCCCCATCCTTCACAACCATGTGCCTGAAATCCTTTCCCAGAAAATCTTTCAGGTACTG
>PXAA01000060.1 GCA_003567205.1 Bacteroidales bacterium | reverse complement strand
GGAATTCAGGTTGCCGTCAAACGGCACACCGTCAACCACGTAAAGGGGTGCATTGGAAGCATTGATCGAGCCAAAACCCCTCAGCCGCACTGCAGCGCCTGATCCGGGCTGGCCACCACCACTGGTAACCATTACACCGGGGCTTACGCCGTCCAAAGCCTTGGAGATGTGAGACACCTGACGCCTTTCCAGCTTTTCAGAGGAAATAACGTCGGCAACTCCGGTAAATGACTCGCGCCGGGTGGTACCATAGGCAATGACGATCACCTCTTCCAGCCCGACCATTTCGGAGGCTAGTTCAATATTGATCACATTGCGGCCATCCACCGGCACTTCCTGGGACTGCATCCCAATAAAAGAGAAGAGCAGCGTTGCATCCGGTGCAGCGCTGATCTCGTAGCGACCGTTGATGTCAGTTACTGTACCTACAGTTGTTCCGGCTACCAATACCGTAACACCTGGTAGCGTGGCACCGTCACTTGCATCGGTCACTGTACCGGAAATCCGGATCTGCTGCCCATACAGGGTTGAACCCATAAAAAGCAACACACCCATCAAAATGAAAACTCGCTTCATCATGTTGTTTTTGTTTTAGTTAATAAATAAATAATCAAAAGGTCTTGTTTTGATTGACCCCCAAATTTAATACGAATTCGCCAAAAAACAATAAAAAATTAAAAAAAAATTAACAATTGTTTAATTCACACAAATGTTGCATTGCTCATTTACTGAAATATTGATAAATGATCTATGTTTTCACAAGCAATTTCAAATATACCAATTTTTTTCATCTTTGTCAACTAAATGTTGCGGCGACAAGCTGATTTCTGTTAATGCCTGCTGTGCGCAAGCGAACAAAGGTGTTCACATACGGACAATTATCATTAGATAAAACCAGGCTTCATTTTAACAAAATACTATTAATCAAAACCCACATATTTAGGGCATGGTATTTGATAAAATATTAAATACCTTTGTGCGTTTGTGCACGTTTTTTTATTTTTTAAAGGGATGACAATGCAATATCTGCGCTTTTTTCAAGCCGTTGTATTTTTAACAATAACATTACCGGGCTTTTCTTATGAACCCGGGTCCAGTGACAACACCCTGCCGCTTCCTGCCATAATCCGGGCCCTGGAAGAACGGCACGATACCAATATATACTATAAAGCGGAATGGCTTACGGATGAAACATTCAGCAAAAGCATCCTGGAGAACCCTCTGACGGAAGCCATTTCTTTGATTGCAGGCAGATCGGGGCTTACCTACATGGAGGTGGAGGGAATGATTTTTCTGATGCCCCGCGATCACCGGCGAACCGACCATGTGGAACAGGACGATGGCCTGATCATTATCGGTGATCCGGCCATCTATGGCAGATATTCCAGGGCCACCATCAGTGGGCAGATACTTGACGCAGCAACCTATGAACCGCTTTTTGGTGCCGTGGTGTACGATGTCAGTACAGAAACGGGGGCAAGTACTGATTTAGACGGACGCTTTGAAATGACCCTGCCTGTAGGCGATCACAATCTGCGCATCAGCTACGTGGGCTACGATGATATGTACCGGAAGGTGCGCCTGATCAGCGACGGGGATATAACCATAGAAATTTTCAGCGGTACTACCCAATTGGACGAGATCATCGTTACAGCGAGGCGGGCACGCGACCATGTTACCAGCACACAGATGAGCCTGATCAGCATGGATGCCCAAACATTGCAGGAACTTCCCGGCAGTTTTGGAGAACAGGACATTGTCAGGAGCTTCACCCTGATGCCGGGCGTGCAAACCATCGGGGAATTCGGATCCGGGTTTAATGTCAGGGGAGGCAGTGCAGACCAGAACTTGCTGCTGGTTGAGAATGTACCCCTTTTTAACTCCTCCCACCTTTTTGGACTGATCTCGGTAATTAATCCTGATATGGTCAACAATGTGACACTGATGAAAGCAGGCATTCCGGCCCGATACGGGGAAAGGGCATCGGCCATTATGGATATCCGGCTGGGAAACGGACTCGACCTGGAAAAGATCTCCCTGGAAGGGGGTATTGGATTGATCAACAGCCGCTTACACCTGGAGGCGCCAATTGTAAAAAACAAAGCGGCCATTTCCATTGGTGTCCGCTCCTCATATTCCGACTGGTTGCTGCAAAGCATCCCCAACGAAGACCTGATGAACAGTTCTGTAGGTTTTAACGACCTCAGCGGATTGATCAATGTTGCCCTGGGGCAAAACCACCGACTTACATTATTCGGGTACCGGAGCTTTGACCGTTCCAATTTTGGGGATGACGTGAATTACGAATACTTTAACCACCTGGCGTCGTTTCGCCTAAACAGCTATATCAGCCAGCGATTGTCTTCGGTATTTATTGCAGGATACAGCGACTACCAATACAGTCTGTCGGAAATTCCCGAATACAATCCGGAAGGGCATTATCAAATCAGTTCCGACATTGAATACAAGAAATTAAAGTGGTACCTTTCATATTATCCGGATGAGTGGCTTAATATGGACTTGGGCCTGAACGCCATACGCTATGACATTGCTCCCGGCCATCTCCTGCCCCTGGGCGAAGAAACAAACATCATTCCAAGATCGATGGACAGGGAGCAAGCATACGAGCTTTCAGGATTCATCAGCGGTGAGATGCTACTCAGCGAGCGGTTCGCCCTGGAACTTGGATTGCGTTATACCCATTACCTTCAGATGGGGCCGGCCATTGTCAGGGAGTATGCTCCCGGCCAGGCCTATTCCCACCAAAGCATCAAGAATACCATTCAATATGAAAAGGGTGATGTGGTAGCTGACTATGGCGGGCTGGAGCCGCGTTTTGGCCTACGTTATTCCCTGGGGGAAAACAGCTCCATGAAGCTTAGCTACAACCGGGCAAATCAATATATCAACCTGATTTCCAATACATCTGTAATGGCTCCAACCGACCTGTGGAAACTGAGTGACACCTATATCAAGCCACTGCAAAGCGATCAGGTGGCCCTCGGGTATTTCCAAAATTTCCTGGATAATACCCTGGAAACCTCTTTGGAAGTCTATTACAAAAAATTGCACAATGCCATAGAATACCGCAGCGGTGCACAGATTGCCATGAACGAATTCCTGGAAATGGACATCATCAATGCAAGGGGGTATAATTACGGCGCAGAATTATATATCCGGAAGAACAGTGGTGACCTGACCGGCTTTGCCAGTTACACCTATTCCTCTTCGCAGCGCAGGACCAATAGCCCTTATCCGGAACGCCAGATCAACAGCAACAGTTATTTTCCGTCAAATTACGACCGGCCCCACAACCTGGCACTCAATGCCAATTACTATTTATCAAGGCGTTGGCGCATCGGGGCCACCTTCACCTACAATACCGGCCGGCCGGTAACCCTTCCGGAGTACACCTTCCAGTATGGCAATGACCTGTTGCTGGTTTATTCCGACAGAAACCATTACCGCCTTCCGGCATACCACCGCCTCGATATTTCCATTTCGCTGGGCGAAAACCTGCGCATTGACCAGCGCGGCAAAGGAAGTTTTACCTTTTCCGTTATCAATGTGTACGGGCAAAAGAACCCCTTCTCAGTATTTTATAAAAAGGAACCCTCAACCCTTCAAGGGCCAAGGTCCTTTGACCTCTATCAATTGTATATTATTGGAAGGCCACTGCCGACCATTACCTATAATTTTTCATTTTAGTTATGAAGCGAATATTCATTATATTATCTTTTTGGGGAATCTGGCTGATTGCCTTTACAGGCTGCCAGGAAATATATAACCATGAATTGGGCGACATGCCCGATTATCTTGTGGTGAACGGACTGCTGACTACACAGGCTGGGGCCCATGAAGTGCGTCTTTCCATGACCACCCCATACGGACAGCAAACAAACAGAAGCGGAATATCCGGGGCCACCATGTGGATTGAAGACTGTGAGGGAAATGAAGTATTGCTTGAAGAAACCAGCGCAGGAAGGTATTATACGTCCAATGATTTTCAGGGAGAAGTAGGAAAATCGTACGTGCTGAGAATCATTGCCCCCGACGGTTACATTTATGAAAGCGAACCCCAGGAAATCAAGCCTCCCGTTGAGTTTCAGGATGTAGATGCGGAATTTTCCTATGAAACCTTCTATTTTCAATCGTCTGTTTCCAACAGGATATATGAAGACCTCATCGAAGGGACCAAAGTTTACCTGGAAACATTACTGGACAATGCAGATATTCCGATGTTCCGTTTTGGAGCGGGCCTCTACCTTCAATATTACGTAGCAGTGCCGGGGCCCCACGGAGCAGAAACCTATGATTACTGCTGGATGGTCAGGAATGTTACCGACTTGCTGCCCCGCGACATCCCGGATTTCAGTACCGGCAGTGGCTTTTACCACCACCTGATAGGTTTTCTGCCCTACAGCACAAGCGACCTGTATTATTTTAACATTCCGGAATACTCGTATGACCATCACCGCACGCTGATCACCAGGCTATATGCCCTGAACAGCGACAGTTATGCCTTTCATTATGCAAAAAACCTTCAGCTCTCCGATGAGGGCAAGTTCTTTGACCCCATCGCTGCAGAGTTGCCCACCAATATGCGTTGTGTCAACGATACCAGCCGGCGGGTTTTCGGACTGTTTGAAGCATCATCGGAAACTGCATTTTCATTTCGCGTGGTGTACATCTCTGGTTCCAGCATGGTACAAATGATCCCATGGGAAGACCCGAACACTATTCCTGATGATGGTTGTTTGTATGAAGAACAACCTGATTTCTGGATATATTAGTATAATCCTAGACCACAAAACCCAATCAATAAGG
>PXAA01000073.1 GCA_003567205.1 Bacteroidales bacterium | reverse complement strand
GCTTTGGTTTTGACTTTTACCTGGTAGATACGGCCGGGCTCAGAAAAAAAGGCAAGGTCAGGGAAAATATTGAGTTTTATTCTGTGATGCGCTCGGTAAGGGCCATTGAGCTTGCCGATGTTTGTTTACTAATGATTGATGCCACCATGCCTTTTGAATCACAGGACCTGAATATCTTTACCCTTGCTGCAAGAAATAATAAGGGCATTGTAATCCTGGTAAACAAATGGGACCTGGTTGCCAACAAAGACAAAGATTCAGTAAAAACTTTTGAGCAACAGATCCGCGAACGCATTGCCCCGCTATCAAACATACCCATTGTTTTTACATCCGTATTTACGAAACAACGTGTATTCAAAGCCATGGAAACCGCTGTGGAAGTATTCCATAACCGGCAGCAAAAAATTTCAACCAGCAAACTTAACCAGGTGCTTCTGCCTGTTATCGAGAGGCAGCCACCTCCAGCCACCAAAGGCAAGTACATCAAGATAAAGTACGTTACCCAACTTCCAACACATTATCCGTCATTTGCCTTTTTCTGCAATCTGCCACAGTACGTCAAAGAACCCTATATACGTTTTTTGGAAAACCAAATCCGGAAACACTGGAACTTTTCAGGGGTACCCATAAAGGTTTATGTCAGAAAAAAATAATTGTCTATGTCGCAAGATGGTGCCCCGAGAATAGATAAATGGTTATGGGCTGTCAGAATATTCAAGACACGCACAATGGCCACACAGGCATGTCGTGCGGGCAAGGTAAAAGTAGATGACCAGGGAGTTAAACCTTCACGCGAAGTACATCCGGGAATGGAAATTACCGTGCAATCAGGACCTGTTCAACGCAGGTTCAGAGTCATTGAATTGCTTGATAAACGTGTGGGGGCCAAACTGGTAGAACAATATATGGAAGATCTCACCCCCGAAGATGAATACCAGAAACTTAAAATGATAAAAAGCCAGGCCGGATACGGGCCTTTTAGGAAAGGGCGTCCGACCAAAAGGGAGCGGCGAGAACTGGATGACTGGTTCGGTTGGGAATAAAGGAATCAATAACTAAATGATTAAACATTTTTATATATTTGCATTTTTCATTTTTAATCAAATCCATATACAAAGATTCTATGCAAGACCTGAAAAAGTATATTCAAGACAACAAAGACTGTTTCCTGGAGGAATTGTTTGAACTGATCAGAATTCCCTCCATCAGCTCAAAAGAAGAGCATAAAGAAGACATGTATAAGGCCGCCGGCTGGGTAAAGGATAATTTGCTTAAAAAGGGAGCCGATAAGGCAGAAGTATGCGATACGGAAGGACACCCGGTAGTATACGGCGAGAAAATGATTGATCCGAAACTCCCAACGGTAATAATATACGGTCACTATGATGTACAGCCCGTGGAACCGCTTAATTTGTGGAAAAGCGAACCATTTCGTCCCGAGATCAGGGAAGGAAAAATATTTGCCCGGGGTGCCGATGATGACAAAGGGCAAATGTTTATGCATTTCGCCGCTTTCGAATATTTGGTCAGCACAAACCAGTTGCCCTGCAATGTAAAATTCATGATAGAAGGAGAAGAAGAAATCGGATCTCCCAGCCTGGGGAAATTTCTCGAAGACAACCGCCAGAAACTTGCCGGTGATGTGATCCTTGTTTCAGACACCGCCATGCTGGGCGCAGATACACCATCGATCACCACAGGCCTCAGGGGGCTTTCTTTCTGTGAAGTACACGTAACCGGGCCCAACCGCGATCTGCATTCAGGTTTATACGGTGGCGCCGTGGGCAATCCAATCAACATCCTGTGCAATATGATCAGTAGCCTGATTGATGAAAAAGGCAGGATCACCGTCAAGGGATTTTATGATGAAGTGGAAGAACTCCCCGGCAACGAAAGGGCCGAGATGGCGCGCGCACCATTCGATGAGCAAGCCTATAAACAATCCATTGGCCTAAAAGAACTGGCCGGGGAAGAAGGATATTCCACCCTTGAAAGAACCGGTATCAGGCCATCACTTGATGTAAACGGGATCTGGGGCGGTTATACCGAAGAGGGAGCCAAAACCGTGCTGCCTTCCGAAGCACACGCAAAAATATCCATGCGCCTGGTGCCCCATCAGAATTCCGATAAGATTACACGCCTGTTTAAGGAGCATTTCCTTTCCATCGCACCCGATTGCGTAGAAGTGGATGTGGAATTCCTGCATGGCGGCGAAGGCTATGTCAGCCCGGTCAACACCCCGGAATACCAGGCCGCCAGCAAAGCATATGAACAAACCTATGGCATCAAACCGGTGCCTTACAGAAGCGGCGGGAGCATCCCAATCATTTCGATGTTTGAGCAAATCCTGGGCATCAAATCGATTTTGATGGGTTTCGGACTGGAATCGGATGCCATCCATTCGCCAAACGAAAACTATCCGTTATCACAATTCTTTAAAGGGATGGAAACCATTCCCTATTTCTACAAATATTTTGTGGAAATGAAAAAATAATCCTAAAAATAGCAGAAAACAAAAAAAATATCCTATTTTCAGGCTTCTGAAATTAAACAATCGTATTAAACATAAAAACTTAAGTTTATGGAGGTAACGAGAATTTTTGACTTGCTGGACCATTACGCGGAACTGTGTCCCGACAAACAAGATGCCCTGGCGGGCAAAGATAATGGTGACTGGAAAACCTATTCTACCCGTGAATGGCTTGACAACAGCAACTATGTGAGTTATGGGCTAATGAAGCTGGGCGTAAAAAAAGACGACAAAATCGCCTCCATTACCTTCAACCGGCCGGAGTGGAATTTTCTGGATATGGGTGTACAACAAATTGGTGCAATACATATTCCCATTTATCCAACCATCAGCGACAACGACTATGCCTATATTTTAGAGCACGCAGAAGTTAAGTATGTGTTTGTTGCCGGCGAAGAAATGTATCGCCGCATCAGGGACATTGTTCCGAACATCCCCTCTATCAAAGCGGTATATACCTTCAAAGACCTGCACGGGGTGGAGCATCTGAATGAATTAATGCAAATCGGAAAGGAGAATCCACAGCCGGAAGAATTGAAGAAAATCAAAGACAGCATCTCACCCGATGACATCGTAACCTTCATTTATACTTCGGGAACCACCGGTACTCCAAAAGGGGTTATGCTCACACATAACAACATTGTCAGCAATTTTAAGGCGGTAGCCCACATTCCCCCATTCGGGCCGGAACACCGGGCTATGAGCTTCCTTCCCATCTGCCATATCTACGAAAGGATGATGAACTATACCTTTATTTACAAAGGCCTGTCGATGTATTATCTCGCCAACATGGCGGTGATCGCCGACAGCCTGAGGGAGATTCATCCGCACGTTTTCTCAACAGTTCCTCGCTTGCTCGAGAAAGTGTACGACAAGATCCTGATGAAAGGAAGAAACCTCCAGGGGATCAAGAAAATGATTTTTTTCTGGGCCAACAATGTGGGGCTTCGTTATGAGCTTGGCAAAGAGAAGCGCAACCCCATTTACGGACTGAAACTGAAAATAGCCCGTAAGCTTGTGTTCAGCAAGTGGAAAGCCGCCTTGGGCAAGAACCTGGACATCGTTGTTTCGGGTGGGGCCGCCCTGCAACCCAGGCTAAACCGTATTTTCTGGGCAGTAGGAATCAGGGTACTGGAAGGCTACGGCCTTACAGAAACATCTCCGGTAATTGCCGTTAGTGATTTCAGTCCTAACGGCATCAGGTTCGGTACTGTTGGGCCCGTTTTAAAAGGTCTTCAGGTTAAGATTGCCGAAGACGGTGAAATTTTGGTGAAAGGCCCCAGCGTAATGAAAGGCTATTACAAAGACCCCGAACTCACCCGGGAGGTTATTGACAAAGATGGCTGGCTACATACCGGAGACGTCGGCATACTGGAGCCCGAAGGCCAATTACGTATTACAGACCGCAAAAAAGTAATCTTCAAAACCTCTTTTGGAAAATATATTCATCCCCAGTTGCTTGAGAACGCCTTCAAGGAATCTCCCTTTATTGACCAGATCATGGTAATCGGCGAGAACCAGCCTTTCCCTGCTGCCATAATTGTTCCGGATTTTAACCACCTTCAGTCATGGTGCAGGGTAAAAACCATACCCTATATGACCAACGCCGAAATGATTGCATTGCCGCGCATCAGGAACCGTTTTAAGAAAGAGGTTGTCCATTACAATAAGCGTTTTGGAAAATACGAGCGCATATCCAAATTTGAGCTTCTCGACCACGAATGGGGAGTGGAAACCGGACAACTCAGCGCCACGCTGAAGCTGCGCAGATCGCACCTGATGAATGCCTATGCAGATACCATCAGTAAACTGTATAACAAAACCAACAACAGCGCATAATCTCCGGTCACCCTCTTTTCTCATTGAACGGTTCCGGACCGGGTAGTTTGTTTTTTTTCAAATGCTTACCTTTGTTTTTTCTAAAACAAAGCATCGATGAAATTTGGGGTAGTGGTTTTTCCGGGGTCTAATTGTGACCACGACATGATATATGTCCTGAAAAAAAAACTCGGACAGGAAGTGGTTGCCCTGTGGCATAAGGATACCGGTTTACAGGATGTGGATCTGGTTGTTTTACCCGGAGGTTTTTCCTATGGGGATTATTTGCGTTCGGGAGCCATCGCGCGTTTTTCACCCATCATGGATCAGGTCATCCGTTTTGCAAATAAGGGGGGCTATGTGTTGGGCATCTGCAATGGGTTTCAAATACTTTGCGAAGCGCACCTGTTGCCCGGTGCCTTATTGCACAATCCAAGTCACCGTTTCATTTGCCGTAACGCCTACATTACGAGTGTGACCACAAACAGTCTGGTCACTGCCGCCACAATGCCCGGTAAAGCATTGAAAATTCCTATAGCACACGGCGAAGGACGCTATTTTGCAAGTGAAGATACACTGAAGCAAGTGAATGATAATAATCAGGTTTTATTCCGTTATTGTGACCCACACGGGCAGATAACCCCTGGAGCCAATCCCAACGGCTCCCTTGAAAATATTGCAGGCATATGCAACGAAGGCCGAAATGTATTTGGTATGATGCCCCACCCGGAAAGAGCAGCTGACCCGGAGTTGGGCAACGAAGATGGCAGATTACTGTTTGAAGGGATTTTAAAGGGGCCACTAACCCAAAGCGAATTATAGCAGAGTTTCCATGCACCAGCCCCTGAAAAAAAAATTTGGCCATGTGTTCCCCGAAGCTGGTTGTGATGAAGCCGGGCGCGGCTGCCTGGCGGGTCCGGTAGTGGCTGCTGCTGTCATATTACCTGAAACGCCAGACCCTGAATTATGTGAAGGACTTAACGACTCAAAAAGCCTGCCGGCTAAAGAACGGCAAAGGTTGCGATCATTGATCCTGATACACGCCATGTCCTTTGGTGTCGCTATGGCAGATCATCATACCATTGACGACATCAACATTTTAAATGCCAGCATACTGGCCATGCACAGGGCATTGAATAAACTAGACCCCCAGCCTGCAGTTATACTTGTTGATGGCAACCGTTTTTTACCGTATAAAAAACTGCCACACCACTGCATTGTAAAAGGGGATACCACCTACCTGTCAATTGCCGCTGCCTCTGTTTTGGCAAAAACTTCGCGCGATGCATTTATGGAAGAAATTCACCAACAATATCCCCACTACGGATGGAGCCGTAACAAAGGCTATCCCACCCCGGTGCACCGCGAAGCTATTTCCCTGTATGGATTGAGTCCATACCACAGGCGTTCATTCCGCTATCAGATCCAATGCCGCCTGGATTTCAAACATACAATGAACCGAAAATAAATCATGAAGAATATTTCCCATCTGCATATCAATCAAATTTCAAGTTCAACGGGTATCCCCGCCATCGGAATAGAGAAAACAGCCTTGTTGCTGAAATCGGGTGCCACAATCCCTTTTATTTCCAGGTACCGTAAGGAAATGACAGGTTCACTCGACGAAGTGCAGATTACTATCATTCGTGACCTGTTATCACAACTCGAGGAACTGGATAAACGACGTGAGGCCATCATTTCTTCTGTTGATGAACAGGGCCTGCTTACACCGGAACTTAAAAAAGCCATACAAAATGCCCGGACCATGTCGGAAATGGAAGACCTGTATCTTCCTTACCGTCCGAAGCGTAAAACACGTGCCACCGTGGCCATCGCCTGCGGGCTGGAACCCCTGGCAAAAATCATCATGTCTCAAAAGGATATTGATGTATTGAAAAAAGCCAGGGATTTTATCGATATTGAAAAAGAGGTTGGTACGGCAGAGGAAGCCCTGACCGGTGCCCGCGACATTATGGCCGAATGGATCAATGAAAACATACAAGCCCGGGCCCGGATCCGCCAGCTTATGGAACGGAACGCATTAATAAACAGCCATGTTGCCAAGGGGAAAGAAACGGAAGGTCAGAAATACGAAACCTACTTCGAATGGCAGGAAAAAGCAGGAGAAGCCCCTTCGCACCGCATCCTGGCCATGTTCAGGGGAGAGAAAGAAGGTTTTCTGAAAATACAGATCTCGCCCGAAAAGGAAGCGGCACATTCGATCCTTGAAAAACTTTTTGTTAAAAACGATGGCGCTTGTGCACAGCAGGTCCAAATGGCATTGCAGGATGCATACAAACGCCTGCTTCTGCCCTCGCTGGAGACAGAAATACGCAATATGCTAAAGGAAAAAGCAGATAAAAAGGCCATCCGGGTATTTGGCGAGAACCTGCGCCAGCTTCTGCTGGCACCTCCTCTCGGACAAAAACGCATCCTTGCGATTGACCCTGGCTTCAGGACTGGATGTAAAATGGTTTGCCTGGATGAAGAAGGTAGGTTGCTCCACAACGAAACCATTTATCCGCACCCCCCGGCGGGACAAAAGGGTCCGGCCATGGCAAAGATCCACAGCCTGGTGGATGCATACCGTACTGATGCCATCGCCATAGGCAATGGCACAGCAGGCAGGGAAACAGAAAACCTTGTGCGCAGGATACGTTTTGACAGAAACATTATTGCCGTAATGGTCAATGAAAGCGGGGCCTCTGTATATTCGGCTTCGGATCTTGCGCGGGAAGAATTTCCGGACTACGATGTAACGGTCAGGGGAGCTGTAAGTATTGGACGTCGGCTGGCAGATCCCTTGGCGGAATTGGTGAAGATCGATCCAAAGTCGATTGGCGTTGGCCAATATCAGCATGATGTGGATCAGAAACTTTTAAAACAGGCGTTGGACGATGTGGTCATGAGTTGTGTCAACGCGGTCGGCGTGGAGATCAATACAGCCAGCAAACAGCTTTTGAACTATATATCGGGCATAGGTCCGGTCCTGGCCGAATCCATCATAGAATTCAGAAATACCCACGGCCCGGTAAAATCACGCCAGGAACTGCTCAATATCCCGCGGCTTGGGGCAAGGGCTTTTGAGCAATCGGCCGGGTTTATCCGGATAGCACAATCAAAAAACCCGCTCGACAAAAGTGCGGTCCATCCCGAAAGCTATGATTTGGTAACCCAAATGGCAAATGACCTGGGTGCCAGTGTAGGTGATTTAATAAAAGACAAAGCCTTGCGTAAAAAAATACGCCTGGATCAATACATCACCAAAGAGAGGGGACTGCCCACACTGGAAGACATTATGCGGGAACTGGACCGTCCGGGCCGTGACCCGCGACAGAAGTTCGATGTGTTTTCTTTTGACCAGAATATCACCAGGATGGAAGATCTGCGCGAGGGGATGGTGCTTCCGGGCATTGTTACCAATATTACGGCTTTTGGTGCCTTCGTTGATGTAGGAATACATCAGGATGGTCTGGTACACATCAGTGAGCTGGCAGGACGCTTTGTTAGCGATCCTGCAGAAGTTGTCAAACTAAATCAGAAAGTACAGGTCCGGGTATTGTCTGTCGACATCGACAGAAAGCGCATATCCTTGTCTATGAAAGATATCGCGGACCTACAGAATGGAAAACCGGCTGCCAAGAACAGCCAATAATAAAATCAAAAAAATAATCTCCGACAGCCATTTCTTTTTTAAATCAAAAAAGAAAATGGCCAGGCCAACGGACAGTGGAATGGCGAGAATGGCATGGTGAAGATGAATATAATTTACTGCAGACAAATAGGAAACAATAGAGATCAGAAACAACAAAAACAATACCTGGATACGTTTTCTGATCCTTATGGGATTGTCCTGGTAATATACCAGCCTCAACCGGGCAAACGCAATCAGAGAAAAGATCGCCAATACCACTATAAATATCTTTTCCGATGCATCAGGGGTCTGCCCGAAGACCAACCAAGGTTGGATGGTGATGCTGAACGCTCCCAATCGTTCAAAAAACAAATCCCTCATAAAATAATAAAGACCCAGGAAAAAAAATGGGGTGGCCAGTCCGAGCAGGGAAGCAAGCACCGAGCGGAAGCTAACCAGATAATATATAATCTGGGCGAATATCAGGAAAATGAAAAATACCAGGGCCGGCAGATAAAAAAGGCCGGCAATGGCAACCATTAGCCCTGAATTAAATATTTCCGGCATAAATTCCTGTTTCCCGTGTACCTGCAGGATTTTATTCAAAACAAGCAAGAGAAACATATTGGAAAATAAAACGGGGTGCATGGTGATCATGGCCGAAGTGCTGCTCATTAAAAGCAGGTATAGTAAACCCGTCAGGGCCGAATACCTGTCTGTCAGGTTCCTGGCCGATGCAATGTGGTTGATAAAAAACACCTGTACCATCAACAACACAAAAGAAACCAGCAAGGCTATCAGGGGATAATTACATGCCATTGCCTGCACCAGTTTAAACAAAGGGGCATTAACATTGTCAATTTCTGCAATAGCAGATGCGGGATCAAGAAAAGCCTTAAGCCACAGAAGCACCCCGATTAAAATCAAGAACAAGGGGGTATGCCAATATACCTTTCTGAAAACCTTAACAAGCATGGACTATCGTCTTTAAATATCTACAACAAGTCCTTGCCAATATCCCGGCGATAATATTTTCCTTTAAAATCGATGATGCGTGCATTGTCGTAAGCCAGGGCCATTGCATCCTCCAGGGTGGCAGCCACTGATGTTACGGCAATGACACGGCCTCCATTGGTAAGCAACTTGCCATCTTTCTCCTTCGCCCCGGCATAAAACAACCGGCAGGCAGAAGCTCTTTCCGTATGAAAAATCTCAAACCCTTTGTCGAATTCATCCGGATACCCGCCGCTTGTAAGCATGACACTTACCGCATACCGCGCGGATAGTTTTAGGGTATATTCGTGCAACCTGCCCTGACAGCACAATTGTATCAGTTCTGCAAAATCAGAATCCACCCGTGAAAGGATCGCCTCTGCCTCGGGATCACCAAGACGCACGTTGTATTCAATCACATAGGGTTCTTGCCCAACCACCATGAGCCCAAAAAAGATAAAACCACAATACGGGATGCCTTCACTTTTTAATCCGTCGATCGTAGGCAGGATGATTCGCTGTTCGATCCTATTCATTAGCTGGTGGCTGGCAAAAGGAACCGGGCTGATTGAGCCCATGCCGCCGGTATTGGCCCCGGTATCTTTTTCTCCGACCCTTTTATAATCTTTTGCCGCGGGCAATATGCGATACGTATTCCCGTCTGTGGCCACAAATACTGACATCTCGCGGCCCTTCAGAAACTCTTCAATCACCACGGTGCGCGAAGCCTCCCCGAACATGGCCCCGCACAACATATCATTCAATGTACTTTCAGCCTCTTCTTTTGTTGAACAAATGACCACCCCTTTCCCGGCTGCCAAACCATCTGCTTTTAAAACATAAGGGGGCATCAAACTGTCGATAAATGCAAGCCCATCCTTAAGTGTATCACAGGTAAATGCTTTGTAAGCAGCCGTAGGTATATTATGTCGTTGCATAAAAGACTTTGCAAAAGCTTTGCTCCCCTCAAGCTGCGCTCCGGCAGACCCGGGTCCCATAAACAGAATATCTTCCAATTCCTTCCGGCTGGCAAAAAAATCTCCCAGGCTTTTGACCAGGGGCTCTTCCGGGCCTACTACCACCATATTAATGGCGTGTTCGACAGCAAAACGGCCAATGGCCTTGTGGTCATTGGGGCTGATGGCTACATTTTCGCCACACAATGCCGTGCCGGCATTGCCAGGTGCAATAAATAATTTATTGCAAAGGGGGCTGAGAGAAATCTTCCAGGCCATGGCGTGCTCCCGGCCACCAGCACCCAGTAATAGAATATTCATCTGTTTTTTGTTTCAAATTTACTTAAAATCCTCCATTGGAAGAACTTATTATTTACTAATTTTGCCTGAATTCCCTGACCAATTGTTTTACATTTCAACGGAGGAAAAGCGATGGACATAAAAATTCCAACACAGATCTATTCTGAAATTGGTGAACTGAACGGCGTAATTATACATTCGCCTGGCAAAGAAGTGGAAAACATGACACCCGATAATGCAGAAAGGGCGTTGTACAGTGATATTCTGAACCTTTGCGTGGCCCGCACAGAATACAATCAATTTAAGGGAGTGTTGGAAAAAGTAAGTAAAACATTTGAGATCAGAGATTTGCTATCACAAATCCTGAAAAACGAAAAAGTAAAGCAGGGCCTTGTCAAGAAAGTCTGCCGTTATGAAGGGGCCGAATCCATTTGCGAGTATTTATTCTCGCTTGAAGGACAGGCATTGGCCGATGCGCTCATACAGGGCGTCCCGAAACATAAAAATACCCTCAGTAATTTTCTCAACAAAGAACGTTTTGCCTTAAAACCCCTGCACAACTTCTTTTTCACCAGGGATGCGGCCATTTCGATCTATGACGATATTTTTGTCGGTGCCATGGCTTCGCCGGTCAGGCTGCGCGAAAGCCTCATCATGGAATCCATCTTTGATTTTCATCCATTGTTCAGCACGAAAACAATCAATGCCATGACTGGCCATCAACCCGACCCGGCCATTTCCATAGAAGGCGGAGACGTTTTGATCGCCCGCGATGACATTCTTTTATGTGGCATCGGATCAAGAACAACCCCGCAAGGCATAGATTTTATCCTTCATCATCTGAAAAAGAAAAACGAAAAACAACACATCCTCGTCCAGGAACTGCCAATGACCCCGGAATCTTTCATACATCTTGACATGGTATTTACCCTGCTAGACAGGGATCTCTGTATGATCTACGAACCCATCATCATGAAGATGAACAAATACCTTACAATACATATCTATGCCGAAGGGGGGGAAGTGCAGTTTATCCGGGAGGTAAAAAATCTGCCCGAAGGTTTGAAAAACCTCGGGATGGATGTTAAACCCGTATTGTGTGGCGGCAATGATGACCAATGGTTGCAGGAACGTGAACAATGGCATAGCGGGGCAAATTTCTTTGCCCTGGGGCCAGGCAAGATTATTGGTTACGCGCGAAATGTACACACCATCAAAGCACTGGAAAAAAATGGTTTTGAAGTGATCAGGGCGTCTGATATACTGAAAAATCGTGTTGATCTGGCCGATTACAACCGGTATGTGGTTACCATCGAAGGATCTGAGTTGCCACGCGGCGGGGGAGGTGCTCGTTGTATGACGATGCCGGTGAGGAGAAGAAGTATTTAGTAATTAGTATTTAGTATTTAGTAATTAGTGTTTATTTTTTAGGTTTTAGTTTTAAATATTTAAAAAATAATGAAAATTCGTGGATGTATTGTGAGGGGCACGGTTTTGATGCTGATGCTTTTTGCATGTGGGCCGCAACGACCGGCCAACATCAACCTTGAACAGGCCCACAACCGGGCCACGCAATACATCCTTGCCCCGGGTCTGGGTACCATCGGACTGATCAGCCAGGGAGCCATGCATGTGTATTTCCATGATAATGAGGACGGCCATTGGCATGTGGATGAATCTTCACACTTTGACCTCCCGGAAAAAAACCAGGGGATATTTGCCGCAGGCATGGGCACCATCGGGATGGTAAAAGACCAGGCCATACAATTCTACCGCCTTGATTCGCAAAACCGGTGGAAAAGAGAGGTTGTTTTTGATTTTGAACTTCCAGGGAATTACGACCGCCTTTTTGCCATGAAAATGCCCTGGGACCTTGGCGTCATTGGCATTGAAACCGGGGGAGTGGTTTCATTTTATTACTTTGATGAGGGATGGCAGCAAGACCAAACCGCAACATTTGTGGTTCCAGAAGGCATCACCGGCTATTATGCCATGGGAGACATGGTCATTGCCGTAACGGATCATCAGAAACTTGGCCTGTATTACCTGGGTCCCGAAGGCGGATGGGAATTTATGGATGAAGATGCTTTTGTTTTGCTGTTGCCGGAAGCCTGTGAAGGTATCGTTCCCCTCGACCATCGTTTCATTGCCATACTGCTGGATGGGGGGCTCCACTTTTATCAACTGGACCTGACCCACGACAGGTGGGTGTCGCTACCCAATCTATACTTCGAACTGCCTTGGTGAAATACTCCCGTTCTCCTGAAGGGTTTCGGCAAGAAACCTGGCCGTATAACCATGGTTATTGACTGCAAGTTCTTCAGGGGTCCCCTGGCCAACAATACGGCCCCCGCGTAAACCACCCTCCGGCCCCAGGTCGATGATATGGTCGGCCACTTTAATCACGTCCATATTGTGTTCGATAATCAATACTGTATTTCCCCTGTCAACAAGCCTTTTGAGTACTTCCATCAGGACCCGTACATCCTCAAAATGCAAACCGGTGGTTGGCTCATCGAGGATATAAAGGGTTTTTCCGGTATCGCGCCGCGACAGTTCAGCCGACAGTTTCACCCGCTGGGCTTCTCCGCCAGACAAAGTGGTGCTGCTCTGGCCAAGGGTTATATAGCCAAGGCCTACATCCTCGAGTGTTTTTAGTCTGTTGACAATGGATGGGATGTGTTCAAAAAACTGCCGGGCATGGCTGATGCTCATATCCAGGACATCGTTGATGCTCTTGCCCTTATAGCGCACTTCAAGGGTTTCACGGTTGTATCGCTTCCCCTGGCAGGTTTCACATTGCACATACACATCCGGCAGGAAATTCATCTCAATTACACGTACACCTCCTCCCTGACAAGTTTCACAACGACCGCCTTTTACATTAAAAGAAAACCGGCCGGGTTTATAACCGCGTACCTGCGATTCCGGCAAAGCAGCAAAAAGTTTTCTGATATCATCAAATAATTTCGTATACGTGGCAGGGTTTGACCGGGGTGTGCGCCCAATGGGCGACTGGTCTACCTCTATCACCTTATCTAAAAACGCCACACCCTCCAGTTGATCGTAAGGCAGAAACGGTTTTTCTGAACGATAAAAATGCCTGCTTAATACCGGATATAAGGTCTCATTGATCAACGAAGATTTGCCGCTGCCCGATACGCCTGTCACGCAGATCAGTTTACCCAGTGGCAATACAAGGTCAACTTTCTGTAAATTGTGGCCACATGCACCAGATAATAAAAGTTTGTTTCCATTGCCCTGCCGGCGTTTAAGGGGAACAGGAACTTCCTTTTCCCCCCTGAGGTATTCGGCAGTAATGGACGCCTGTTGCATTAACTGAAGTGGGGTTCCTGTGGCAACCACTTCTCCTCCCTTGCTCCCGGCCCCGGGGCCCATATCCACCACATGGTCTGCTGCCAGGATCATATCCCTGTCATGTTCCACAACGATAATGGAATTGCCGATATCACGCAGGTTCTTTAACGCATCGATCAGCCTGTGATTGTCCCGTTGATGCAGGCCGATGCTTGGTTCATCCAGTATGTATAAAACACCGGTTAGTTGCGATCCGATCTGTGTTGCCAACCGGATGCGTTGGCTTTCCCCACCCGAAAGACTGCGGGCAGAACGGTTCAATGAAAGATAATCAAGGCCCACATTTAACAGGAATCCAAGCCGCAGATTCAGCTCACGTAGTATCTCAGAAGCAATACGCCGGCTCCGATCGTCCAGACGGTCCATTAATCCCGCCAGATACTCTTTTAAACGAAACAAGTCCATCTCCGCATATGCAGCAATATTTTTGTCATCAACAAAAAAATGAAGGGATTCCTTGCCCAGGCGCTGCCCATTGCACTCCGGGCAAGTTTTTTGACGCATGAAGCTGCCCGCCCAGCGACGCAAGGATCCCGACGGACTCTCTTCAAATTGATTCTGAATAAAATGGATGATTCCCTCAAAATTCAGGGCATATGTGCTGGTAATCCCAAGGCGCTCATGCTTTACCTTAAACACCTCGTCAGAGCCATACAATATGGTGTTTACAGCCTCCTCGCTAAATTCTTCAATAGGGGTGTCCAGATCGAAACCATATTTAAAACCAATGGCCTCAAGTTGACCGGTAATCCATGCATTCCTGGATTTGGCAATGGGTGTAATGCCCCCTTTGCGGATAGATAATGCCGGGTCAGGAATGATCCTGGATATATCCATTTCACTGATCGTACCCAGACCGTTGCAACGGGGGCAAGCGCCATAAGGGGAATTGAAAGAAAATGTGTTTGGTTCCGGATCTTTATAAGCAATTCCCGTCCGGGGGCACATCAGGTTTTTACTGAAGTGGTGCACGCTGTCATCTTCTTCTGCCACCACCATCACCATGCCCTTTCCATACTTAATCGCCGTTTGCAAACTGCCAGACAAGTGTTTTCTGCGTTTGCGATCCACCACCAAACGGTCAATGACCGTTTCAATATCATGGACCTTATACCTGTCGAGCTTCATGCCCGGAGATACTTCCTGAATCGTTCCATCAACCCGTACCCGCAAGAACCCCTGTTTTCTCACTTGTTCGAATAGTTCCCGGTAATGGCCTTTACGCCCTTTGACCAGTGGTGCAAGCAAAAGCAGCTTTTTTCCCTGAAACTTTTTAAGCAAAAGCTGCAGGATTTGTTCTTCTGTATGCCGGACCATTTTTTCACCGTTCATATATGAACGGGCTTCCCCGATGCGCGCAAACAACAGGCGAAGGAAATCATAGATCTCGGTGATTGTTCCAACCGTTGAACGTGGATTCCGCCCGGATGATTTCTGTTCAATGCTGATGACCGGGTTCAGGCCGGTGATTTTATCCACATCCGGACGCTCCAGGACACCCAAAAACTGTCTGGCATATGCAGAAAAAGTCTCAATATAGCGACGCTGCCCTTCTGCATAAATGGTATCAAAAGCCAGCGAAGATTTGCCGCTGCCGCTAAGCCCGGTAATCACCGTAAGCCGGTTGCGGGGGATCACCACATCAATATCCTTAAGGTTGTGTTCCCTTGCACCAAAAACCTCCAGGTTTTCTGTATGTGTGTTTTTTATGGCTTCCTGCATGATGCGAAAATCGAATCTGCAAAGGTACGGGTATTTTTAAAATTATGTTCAGGTGATGAGTTGTTGAGTTGTTGACTGTATATTAATTCTTATTTTTGAAAACGTTTAATTTTCATCAATTAATACAACACCTTATGAAAGGCATCATTCTGGCCGGGGGAGCCGGCACAAGACTCTACCCAATTACCATGGCAATGAGTAAGCAACTCATGCCGGTGTATGACAAACCCATGATCTATTATCCGCTTTCGGTGCTGATGATGGCCGGCATACGCGATATCCTGGTTATTTCCACACCGGAAGACTTGCCCCATTTTGAGCGTTTACTGGGCGATGGAAACCGCATTGGATGCCGTTTTAAATATGCCGCACAGGAAGTACCGAACGGGTTGGCTCAGGCATTTGTAATTGGTGAGGATTTTGTCGGAAAAGACAAAGTCGCCCTGATCCTGGGGGATAATATTTTTTATGGCACAGGCTTGTGGGACACCCTGACAGAAAACAACGACCCCGTGGGAGGTGTGGTATTTGCTTATCATGTCTCTGATCCCCAGCGTTATGGTGTTGTTGAGTTTGATGCACAACAGCACGCTGTCAGCATTGAAGAGAAACCAAAAAACCCAAAATCAAATTATGCGGTACCCGGATTGTATTTCTACGATAACAGTGTAATAGACGTGGCAAAAAACATTAAACCCAGTGCACGTGGTGAATACGAAATTACCGATGTGAACAAATATTATCTGAACCATAAGAAGCTGAAAGTTGGCATCATGAGTCGCGGGACCGCCTGGCTTGACACAGGTACTTTTGAATCACTCATACAGGCTGCCCAGTTTGTGGAGGTTATAGAAAGCCGGCAGGGTTTGAAAATCGGATGTATTGAAGAAGTGGCCTACAGAAAAGGGTTTATTGACAAGGCACAGCTCGAACGTATTGCCCAGCCTCTTTTAAAAAGTGGCTATGGCAATTACCTGATTCAGATTATTAAAGAATAATTGTGATCATTATAAAGTTTAAGCATGAACGAGCAAATACAGCATTTTCTGGATGAGATTGAATCGCATATTAAAAAAATACCTTTAGACTGCGAGCCCAAAGCCTTGTACCAGCCGGTATCCTATTGCCTGGACAAAGGGGGTAAACGTATCAGGCCCCTGATGACATTGCTCGCTTGCGATATGTTTGGCGGAGATGTAAAACAAGCCATCCCACCGGCACTGGGGCTGGAGTTGTTTCATAATTTTACCCTGATGCACGACGACATCATGGACAACGCCCCCCTGCGGCGCAACCATCCTACAGTCCATGAAAAGTGGGATGCCAATACGGCCATCTTGTCAGGTGATGTATTGTTTGCCCTTTCATGCCGATATGTGAGCCAGGTACCCGGCCATTTGCTGCGACACGTACTGGATTTGTTTTATCAAACGGTGATAGAAGTCTGCGAAGGTCAGCAATACGATATGGATTTTGAATCCAGGCATAAGGTATCGGCCAATGAATACCTTGAGATGATCCGCTTAAAAACAGCCGTATTGCCGGCCACCTGTTTGCAAACCGGCGCGATCATTGCCGGGGCAACAAGTGAAGATCAGGAAAAAATATACCATTTTGGAGAACTCATCGGACTGGCTTTTCAGCTTCGAGACGACTGGTTGGATGTTTTTGGACAGATTGAAGAATTTGGCAAACAAAGCGGTGGTGACATCATTGCCAACAAAAAAACCTGGCTGTATATCCACGCATTGGAAAGAGGCAGTGAAAAACAAACACGCCTCCTCCGGGATGTCTACAGCGACAACTATTCAGCCAGCGACACAGAAAAGGTCAGACTGGTGAAAAACATATACGACGATCTTGGCATCAGCGGCATTGCCCAAAATGCCATGAAAGCGTATTACAAACAAGCTTTTGAGTATCTGGCAAGCATTGACCTGCCGGATGAACGCAAGGAAGGTCTTGCACAGATAGCCAACTACCTGTTTAATAGGAAGAGGTAGTTAGTTAATGTGTTGCTTCACCACTTCCACCACTTCCGGCAGGTCAATACCCAGGTCCTTCAAATGTTCCAGTGTGGGAACACCGTCCGGGGTCCAACCGCGTCTTTTGTATACAGCATCGATCAGTTGCTCATACCTGTCTTCACGGTATTTGCGAAGGGCTGCCATTTTTTCTTCTGTTGTTTTTCCTTCCGGATCATACCCCACGTCTTCTTTCAACTGCTTATCGTAACGATCAGCGCGTGATTCGTATTCCTCAACAGTCACCGGGCCAGCCGCACGATAAGGCTGCGCATCGTGGATACGCTTGCCGTAGCCACGGCGCAGGTTAAATACGCGCTGGAAGTTATATACCCGTTCACTCTGACGAATCAATTCATCCTTATCAAAGGGCTTGCCGGTCACACCCTCATAGATGGCTACATAATTGTCTACATGCTCGGGAATTTTGTGCGGCTCATCGGCTTCGGCATTGCTTTCGGGCACCACATCGTTCCAGCATAACTTGCACAGACCCTGCAGACCGAACCAGGTGCGGAACATGGGCATATAGTGCAATGCATTGGCCTTATCTTCAAACGAAGGTAACTGGTTGTTCACCATATCCATAAAAATCAGCCAGGCCTCGTCGTGCTGCGGGCCCTTGTTGGTCATGGCGTAACCACCCTGTTGCGCCAGCGATTCTTTGGAAACATATTGTGAGTATTCAAGTCCTTTGTTTTCCATGCCGATGTCCTGAAGAAACTGCGGATCGCCCCAGCCCTTCTCAATAAACAACTCTTTCATCTTGCGAACGCCCAACCCGGCTGTTTTCCCAAAACCTTCGCCACGGGCCAGCTGGTGCAGCAGCTCCAAGGAATCTTTCTCGCTGCCAAATGTCAACTCAAGACCACCCGTGCGTTCTTTGTTCAAAATGCCATTTTCGTAACATTCCATAATAAAGGCCACAATTGTACCCCAGGTGATGGTGCAAATGCCATAGGTGTCGCAATAAAAATTGGCTTCAATAATGTATTCGGGATTAAAGATGCCCAGGTTGGCACCCAGTCCGGCGGCGTTTTCGTATTCGGGCCCGTCCACAATCACCTTCTGTCCTTTATAGGGACCCGTTTTCAGTGGAAAATCATCCACTCCTTTGGCACACGACATATTACATCCAATCCAGCAGCCATCGAACACGCCCTGGGTAAAATACTTATCGCGGAAAATATCCGAATGGATCTTGTTGCCGTCGTCGTGGCTGCCATATTTGAAGTTATGTACAGGCAAGAGGTCATAATCCTGCATCACGTTCACAATATTGGCCGTGCCTTTCTTGCGCATCTGGCATTGGTGGTCGTCCAGTTCGCGCATCTCACGGTTAAAACGCTTGCCCCTCTCCCTGATCTTTTCCATATCAGCCACATTGTTCAGGTTGCCTTTCACCCCTTCGATACGCGAAACAATGGCCTTGATCTTTTTGTCGCGCATCACCGTACCCAAACCACCGCGTCCGGCTTGCTTCAGCCGGATCTTCTTCCGCTTCACATCATAGAAAGTGAAATTGATCATGCCGATAAGCGATTTTTCTGCGGCCGCACCTGTGGAAACGATCCCGATGTTTTTATAGTCGTTCTCGTCCTGGGCAAACATCTCGGTGAGTTCTTCCACCAGGATGTGAGAATCTACCGACAAACCCGGATCCTCGAAAATCTCCAGTTTTTCATCTTTGCCATCAATATAAATAATGATGTCCTTTTCCGCCTTGCCCTGAAGTTCGAGGGCATCATAGCCCGAGAACTTTAAAAACGGGCCGAAAAAGCCACCAACATTTGAGTCCATAACCGAATTGGTTTGGGGTGATATGGAAACCAGCAAAGATTTTCCGGCACCCGAATACTGGGTTATACCGGCAATAGGACCGGGCGAGATGATGAGTTCATTTTCCGGGTCATTCCATTTGGTGTCTGGCTTGGTGGCATCCCACAACAATCGCAATCCATATCCCTTGCCGCCAATAAACTTTTCCTTCATCTGTTCGGGCACATCTTTTTCTTTTACTTCGTTTGTACCCACATTGATGTACAAGATCTTGTCAGTATAGCCCCTGTACAAAGGTGTTTTCTGATAGTCAATCGCTTTCAGG
>PXAA01000132.1 GCA_003567205.1 Bacteroidales bacterium | reverse complement strand
TTACCGTTCCGCACAGAAAGTATTTCCAAGGAACTACAAAGGATATAACAATGCCGCGGCCATCCTGCTGGAAGCCGGCGACATGGATCAGGCCGCAGGATACCTGGAAAGGGCCAATCAAATTGCCCCGGGTAACGGGTATGTTCAGAACAACCTTGGTGTGGTTTCCGCATGGCAATATGATGACCAAAGCGCTGTTTCCCTGTTCAATGCTGCCCGGAACCAGGGAGTAAATGTCAATTACAACCTTGGCATCCTGCAGATCAGGAGCGGGGAATATCAGAACGCATTGACCTCTTTCAGGGGATATACCTGCAAATTCAACGTGGCGCTTGCACAGCTGATGGCAGGCAATGAAAGTGCAGCAGTCAACACCCTGAACTGCGCGCCCGAATGTGGACACGTAGCATACCTGAAAGCTGTTATTGCCGCAAGAAATAACGACGCACCCGCATTATACAGTAACCTGCGCCGTGCCGTTGAGCTGAACGCAGCCATTAAGGAGATTGCAAAAGAAGACAGGGAGTTCATCCAGTTCTTCGGACAAAGTGAATTCCAGAGCATTGTTTTGTAAAATGCATTCTGTACTATGTAAAAAAAGGGGCAGTTTGTTTGCCCCTTTTTTTATAGCCTGACATTGGTCATGCCCCTGGGATAATCCTTGTCGATACATTCCAGCACCCGCTCCAGGTGCGAGGGGTATGCAACAAAATCTATGGCATTGGTGTCGAGCAACAAAACCCGCAGTTGCGGCTGCTGTTTAAGATAATCAAAATAACTTTCCTGTATCTTTTCAAGGTACTCATCCGGGATGCGTTGCTCATAATCCCTTCCCCTGTTCCGGATATTGTTTTGCAGCCTGCTGGTTTTTACATACAAATGAACCAGTAAATCAGGCCGTGGTAAGTTTGCATTCATAATATTGAACAGCGTCATAAACAAATGATACTCATCATCGTTGAGGGTTTTTCGGGCGAATATCAGGGATTTATTCAGAAAATAATCAGAAACCGTACAGTCAGAGAATAAGTCCTGGTGCGACAATTCCCGCTTTAGCTGCTTGTATCTGTCGGCAAGGAAAGACAATTCCAGGGGAAAGGCATATTTTTCCTGATCTTCATAAAATTTCGCCAGAAAAGGGTTCTCTTCAAATTGTTCAAGAATGATTTTGCCATTGTAACGCTGGGCCAAACACTCAGCCAGGGAGGTTTTTCCTGCCCCGATGTTCCCTTCGATGGCTATATAATTGTACCGCATGGCTGTTAAGATTCATTACAATGGATGTCTGCCTGCGGCAAAACACTTACTTTTTCTGTCTTCAGGGTATCCGTACATTCATGAAGCAATTGGCCAACATCCTTTCCCAGCAAAGGGTGTATGAATCCGGAGGCAATATCAGACAGAGGCTCCAGGGTAAACCTGCGCAGATGCAGACGGGGATGCGGGATGTCCACCCCGGGCAGGGAAACAACCTTCTGACCGTAAAACAATATGTCAATATCTATCGTCCGTGCCTCTACCTTACCACTACGGCGCTTCCTTCCCAATTTTTTCTCAATAGCAAGCAACCGCTGCATCAGGTCTGGTGGACTCAGTCTGGTACGTATGGCTATTGCCTGGTTATAGAACATGTTCGCCCATTCCATACCCCACGGTTCACTTTTATACAGCGAACCCACAGCATGAACATAAATGTCATGATCTTTCAGCAAAGCCAGCACCCTTGAAAATGTTTCGGGCACATTGCCCTGGTTTCCTCCCAATAAAAGATAAGCGGTTTGCATGTCCCGGAATCATTAAATAAAAAACAAAATTGGATAAAAAAAACGGGAACACAAAATTACTTATACAAAGCAAATATTTGTACCTTTATTCCGATTATTTATCCCATAACCTCAAATAACAAAAACCATGAAACAATTTTTTAAATTTATGTTTGCGTCAATGCTGGGGTTTTTCCTCACCTTCCTGATCATTTTTTTCCTTATGATCGGGATCATAGCAACCGCTGTAAGCATCTCAAGCAAAGACACCGTTGACGTTGCGGAAAAATCAGTGCTCCACATCACACTAACCACCGAAGTGGTAGACCGCGGGGGCGGAAATCCTTTTGAGTCTTTCGATTTCATGTCATTCTCTCCGCCGCGTAAGGCCATTGGCCTGAACCACATCCTGGAGAGCCTTAAAAAGGCAAAGGAAGACGAAAACATCGAGGGTATTTTTCTCGATTTAAGCGCCATTCCTGCCGGATGGAGCACCATTGCAGAAATCCGTAATGCCATTGAAGATTTTAAAGAGTCGGGCAAATTTGTAATCAGCTATGGGGAGTTGTACTTGCAGCGGGCGTATTACCTGGGCAGTGTAGCCGACGAAATATATCTGCACCCTGAAGGCACCATTGACTTCAGAGGCATCAATTCAGAGCTGTTTTTTCTGAAAAACATGCTCGACCGCCTGGGCATTGATCCGCAGGTAATCCGTCACGGAGAGTATAAAAGTGCCGGTGAACCATTTTTCCGTGAAGACATGAGCCCGGAAAACCGCGAACAGGTACTTTCCTATATCAGCTCCATATGGAATAATGTGATAAGCGAAATTGCCATTACGCGAGGATTAACAATCAACCACCTGAACGAAGTAGCTGACAATCTTCATACCAGGAATGCCAATATGGCGCTCAAATGGGACATGATTGACGGCATCACCTACCGCGACCAGATACATGATGTTCTGCGCGAACGTCTGGGCCTGGATGAAGAAGAAGATATTGAATTTGTCAGCCTGGGTGATTACAATAAAGCACCCCTGCCAAAAAGCATGGTTTCACCCCGCAGCAAAAACAAAGTTGCCGTGGTTTATGCAAGCGGAAATATCATTTCCGGACAGGGAGGCGACAGGGTCATTGGATCCGACCGGATAGCGGGCGCCTTGCGTGAGGCCAGAAAAGACGATGATGTCAAAGCCATTGTTTTCAGGATCAACTCCCCCGGCGGAAGTGCCCTGGCTTCGGACGTTATTTTACGCGAAGTTAAACTGGCTGCTGAGGAAAAACCGGTGGTTGCCTCCATGGGCGATGTGGCCGCATCGGGCGGATATTACATCGCATGCGCAGCCGACTGGATCGTGGCCAACCCAAGTACCATTACCGGTTCTATTGGTGTGTTTGGCATGATCCCAAATATGCAGGACTTTTTTAATGAAAAACTGGGCATCACCTTCGACAATGTAAAGACCAATCAACTGGCCGATATGGGATCTGTAACCAAACCCCTGACACCTTCCGAAAGGCGGATTATCGAAGAAAGTATTGCACAGGTTTACGAAACCTTTATTGAGCATGTGGCACAGGGTCGAAACATTCCGGTATCAGTGGTTGACGAACTCGGCCGCGGAAGGGTATGGAGCGGTGTAGAAGCCAGGCAAAACGGGCTGATTGATGATTTCGGCGGCCTGGAACTGGCCATTGACAAAGCCATTGACCTGGCCGAACTGGATGACTACCGGATCGTTGAATATCCCATAAGGAAGGCGTTCCTGGAACAGTTGATGGAAAGTTTTGGCGGCATCCAGGAAAGAGTGCTTCAGCGCAAACTGGGGCCTTCTTACCGTTATTACCGTCAAATCGACGAAGCACGTGATATGACAGGCATCCTGACACGTTTGCCTTACGACATCTACCTGGATTAATACCATGTAAAACCGGGGATTCCCGCTTAACAACCGGCAATCCCCGGCCTCAATCCTTTCTTACCGGTTCAGGCGGTGCACCTTTATGTCGGGTTTACCCCACATCAGGAATACCGCCTGGGCAATATTTGTATTCTGGATAAAGGACCCGCGCACCGGGTCCTTTTCGTCTGCAAAGAAGGCAAACAATTCCACACCCGGCCCTTTGGCATAAAATGGCACCAGCATATTGGTATGGCTGCCAGAGTTCCACTGGTAATCAGGCAGATTGCCTTTGCCCCGGTTTGCCACATCGTCGTTGACCGGATCGGGATGACCCGGCCCTGTCAGATAACCGGTTTCATGGTCGCTGGTCACGATAACCAGGGTCTCATCCCAACTGCTGTTTGTCTCCACCCAATGTATGGCAGCCATCACGGAATTGTTAAAATCAATCTGTTCTTCGATCATACGGCCCAGGTGGTTGTCGTGCCCTGCCCAGTCCACGGCACCCCCTTCGATCACCACAAAAAACCCTTCCAGATTCCGGGCCAGCACATTCAGCGAAGCCTTTGTCAGCTCTACGAGCGTTGGGATGTTTTCATTCATGGGTTGTTCAAAGGGCATATCCGCTTCGTGGCCACGGTTGCGACCATAGTTCAAGGTCGAATAGACCCTTGGGACACCGAGTATGCGGCTGGGCGTGGGTCCGCTGGCCATGGCGACGAATTCTTCCCTCGTTTCAATAAAAGTCCAGGGGTCTCTTATGCCGTCGCCATTCACATCCTGGACATACAACAGATCGTCACCAAAGACAAATTCGGTACGACCGTCATTGGCCACGAGTTGTTCCCAAATCTCATACCCACCCACATAACGGGCCGTCATCTCTTCGGGCTCCCCGTCGTCATTATAATAAGGATGTCCCGGGGCCATGATCACATCCGCCTTTGTATGAAAAAACATATACCTGGCAATCTCTTCGTAATTATGCCTGCTATGATTATGGGCAACAAACCCGGCCGGGGTGGCGTGGCTCAGCGGCACACTTGAAACGATCCCGACAGATTTATTCAGGGCCTTGGCCGCCTGGCTTATATGGGTCAGGGTGTCGCCGTACAGGCTCAGGCCCAGTGCCCCGCCAATGGTATTCTTCCCTGTGGAGAGCGCCGTGGCAGCCCCTGCGCTGTCGGTATAGTCGGCCGACAGGTAACCCGGATCCTCCCAGGCGGTGCGGGGAGCATAACCATTATGGAAGATTGTTTCTCC
>PXAA01000070.1 GCA_003567205.1 Bacteroidales bacterium | reverse complement strand
GGCCCCCCGCCCAGGCCATAGGCAATGTCCTCATATACATACCCGTCTTCCTTCAGCGGCACAGGTAGCGGGGTTGGGTCGTCACATACATAGGGCATGGGGGCATCGTAAATGTATATGTCATCAAGCGCGTAAGAATGATGATAGACCCATTCTGCCGAAAGGCTCCGGTCGTTGTTCAGGGCAAAAATGGGACGGATGACAGGGTATGTTTTGCCAAAGCGCACCACGGATGTCAGGTTGCGTGCCGCCACTTCATGCGGGAAAATAACAGAGGAAACCGAACTGGCCCCCGCAAAGAACCCCCCGTTTATGGCACCATAAGCACCCACTTCTGACGAGAAATCATGTACCTGTTTAGACGCAGGACTGATGTAAGGCCGTATGGCAATGTCCGGATAACTCAAATCCACTTCGTAGTAATAGGCAAAAAATGCGGCATGATCCGTTTTTGTTCCGTGATATAGCTTCAGCCCTTCAGGAAGCTCATAATCAGCGCTCACATCTTCCCAGTCAATAGATTGTGCAGCCAATGAGAAGAAAATGAGCAGGGACAGGGTGGTTATGGTAAGCTTTTTCATACGTTTTGGTTTGTTGATTGATTGGTTGATTGGGGGTGTATCCTATACAAAATTAAAAAAATTTAAAAACCATCTAATGGTATGTATTAAACAATTATATTTGCATGTATCCATTAACCTTTCTTTATGATGCGAGAACACATACAAATCAACAGGAAAGCTGTTTCATATACCCCGGCAGAAGAACACTTTATTCAAAAATCAGGCATTGAAAAAATCAGCACCGATATTCCCTATATCGTGGTGGACAATTTTCCAAAACTGGGGTTGATTACTTCATTGCGTTTTCTGGAGTGGGTATCGGAAAACCCGGAAGGCCTGATTAGCCTGCCTACCGGAAAAACACCGGAGTTCTTCATCAAATGGACGGATTACCTGCTACAAAACTGGGACAATGCTTCAGGCCGTAAAATCCGCAATGATTTTGGGCTGAAACTTAAAACGAAGCCTGTGCTTAGCGGCTTACAATTCATACAGATTGACGAGTTCTATCCCATCAGCAGTAAGCAACACAATAGTTTTTACGATTATGTCTCGAATTTTTATCTCAAGGGGTTTGGGTTAGACCGATCAAAAGCCCTGCTGATCAACAGCGATGAGATTCTATTATCCGGCAACAGGCATTTTTCGGAAGTATTCCCGGATGGCAGGATCGATCTTTCGCTTCGATACCGTGAGGCACGCTCACTGATGGAGGAAATCCAGCAGCGATCCATTTTTATGATCGATGACTGGTGCAGCGACTATGAACAGATGATACGCGACAAAGGAGGCATCGGTTTCTTTTTGGGCGGCATCGGGCCCGACGGCCACATTGCTTTCAACGTTCGCGGATCAGACGAGTTCAGTACCACACGGCTGACCGCCACGAACTTTGAAACACAAGCCGTTGCAGCCGGCGATTTGGGGGGCATTGAAATTTCTGCCAACCGGCTGGTAATCACCATTGGCCTGGAAACCATTACCTGCAACCCGGATACCGTGGCCATCATTATTGCCGCCGGAGAAGCCAAGGCCAACATTGTTCAACAATCGCTCGAAAACCAGGTATCAAACCTGTATCCGGCATCGGTGCTTTGTAAATTGCGCCACGGACGATTTTACCTGACCCAGGGGGCCGCCTCCAAACTCAGCGACATGGTGGCCAGATACTTTCAGTCAGGGGAATGGACACACGAAAAAAGCGAACATGCAATAGTTGATGTTTGCAAGACGCTGGACAAATTCGGGCACAAACTTACCCTCGAAGATTTACAGGGCGATCCGATTTGCAATCGCATTCCCGGACTCGATGAAGGGGTAGTCACAAAGGTAACTGACAGCATCATCGAAAAAATATACCGTGGACTCAGGCAGGAAGAAAACCAGGTCTTTTTACATACCGGGCCACACCACGACGACATCATGCTGGGCATACTGCCATTTATCACCAAGCACATCAGCACCCCTGCCAATACATTCCGTTTTGCCGTGCTCACCAGCGGGTTCACCGCCGTTACCAACAGTTATGTGATCGATTTGCTCGAAGACACAAAACACTTTATGGATATCGGAAAGGTTCAGATGATCAATTATCCCGACTTTTTTGATGTGGGATACCGCCTGAAAAACGACAAAGACATTTACCACTACCTCAATAATGTGGCTTCAGGCAATCGTGAAGAATGCCGAAGGGGGCTTTGTCACCGTCTGGTCAGGGCACTGGTGCACATTTACCAGGTTAAAAGCATTGGCCATTTGCGTGATACGCTTAACGAAGTGATCGTGGTGTTGAAAAACAGCTACGACGGGGAGAAAAACCCGCCCAAAATCCAGAAACTAAAAGGGATGATTCGGGAGTTTGAGGAAGAACTGGTATGGGCACACTTCGGCGTGCAGGTGAAAAACGTAGAACATCTCAGGCTGGGCTTTTACAAGGGCGATATTTTCACCGAGCAACCCGAACTGGACCGCGACGTGGAACCGGTGCTGAAAATGCTCAAACAATTAAGGCCTGACGTATTAAGCCTTACGTTTGACCCTGAAGGCAGCGGCCCCGACACCCATTACAAGGTATTGCAGGCCATTGCCGAGGCCTTGCGCCTTTGGAAAAAAGAAGAGGATATTTCTTCCCTGAGGATCTGGGGGTACCGGAACGTATGGTACCGCTTCCACCCGTCGGAGGCAAACATTATATTCCCGGTATCGCTCAATGCCATGGCCGAAATGAACGATGCCTTCACCAATTGTTATGTCAGCCAGGTGGATGCATCCTTCCCAAGCTATGAGCTCAACGGGAAATTCAGCGAGCTGGCACAAAAAATCTGGGTCGAACAGCTCAAAGATGTACAGCTTTTGCTGGGCAAAAACTACTTCTACCTCCATGAGGACCCGCGCATCAGGGCCGCACACGGATTGCTATACGTCAAGGAAATGACTGTCGGCGAATTTCTGTCTCATGCACGCCAGCTGAAGGAGTCGATGGAAGGAATGGTGCTGTAAATACCCGGGCAAATTACTTCAACACAACAACTGCAGCCGGATCAATCACCTGCAAGGTGAACGATTCGGTAAAATACAACTGGACTGTCTTGTTGTTGTGCGATTCGTAGCCAATGGACAAATCTTGCCCGATCACCAGGCGAAAATCGCCGCCGCGCTCAGAGATCAAATAAGATTCCTTTACGTATGGGGCCATAACAATACTGCCACCCAGCAAGTTATCCAACTGCCTGCGAAGCGGATAACCCCTCATAAAAGAGTTCACCTTTTGCCAGCGTTCGGTGCTGAGCACCAAGGAATAGGGGCCTTCAACCGATGCTGACTTCATCTTCGATACGCCCAGCGATACGGCCGTCAGTATATCTTCAACCGCCTCCGGAAAAGGAATGACATCATGTTCTGAGCTGTTTTTTAACCCTTTGATACTGCCAGGTTTAAATCCCTCATAAATGGCCTTTTCCTCAAATTTTGCAATTTCACGTGCGGCTTCTTCCATGGCTTCAAGGTCAATATCTTCCGCACCACGGGCCACATTATCCAGTTCCCAGATATTCAGTTGAAAAGGAATGCGTGCTTCCACCAGGGGCAATACCTGGTGTATGCCATATTTTACAGCGCTTTTCTGGCCGGCGGACACATTAATGCGGCCGGTCGGCAACGCGGCATAATCCCAGCCTTTTGGACCTTCCATATCCAGTACCTTGCGGCCAGATAGTACCGAAGTCAATACATCTACAGCCGCTTCATTGATCTCTTCCCATGCTTCATTGGAGATGGGAGCCAGTGATTTCCTTAAAATATCCATAATGTTTTTCTTTTATTTTTTAATTTTTCCAATACCCAGTGAATCTGATTGTCTCCCGGCAGGCTTATCGTCGTGGGCATCATGATCGTCGTGATCGTGTCCGTGCGCGCCCATGATGTCGCCTTCTTTAAACAACCAGTTGCGCAGTTCCTCGTCCCATCCGGGCATATTCCGCCGCAACCACTCAAGGGTCATACAGGCGTGTTCGATCTCTTCGTCCCGGTTGTGTGCCATAATTCCGGCCAGATCGGGGTCTTTACTGGTGACCACCCGCTGATGATACCAGTCGACCGCTTCAATTTCTTCTTTCAAACTGTTGAGTGCACGCGAAAAATTACGTGCCTCTTCCGATAATTCTTCTACTGGTTCGTGATAGTTTGACATGGTTTTTACGTGTTTATTGGTTTATTGGTTGATTGGTTGGTTTTATGCAAATATATGATTTTATCAGCATACAGAAAAACAAAAACCAGGCATCCATTGTTTGATGAGCCGGTTGTTTTCGGAAGAATGTTGTATTTTTGGCCTCTGAACATTCACCCAATGCCACCGCCATGAAACACACAAACCGGATCATCTTTTTGTTGGTTGGACTATTCCTTGCCGGATGCGCCACCGACAGTAAAAAAACCGCTAAAGAAATGGATAGTATACCCTCAGCCACCACGAATGCCGTTATTACAGAGCTCACCGGGCAACATGGCCGGGAGCAAGCTGACCTGATTCAGCGCGGTGTCCGCCAGGCAGCCTCGCTGTGGCGCCTGGACGATGGCACTACCGAAGACTTCATCAATTTCTGCCGCGAGCATTACATTGCCTGCGATGCACAGCGCAAGGAGTTATTCAACGTCCTGTCGCGCAATTTTGAATACATATGGGGGCACCTGAACCAGATGGGCCTTGAGCTGACAAAGCCCCTGCACCTCGACTGGGGCCCGATCCGGCCAGTGGACATTCTGTTTGGCAGTTATGCTCCGGGGGCTCATCTGGCAGAAGATTTTTATAAAAACAAGATTGCCTTTCTGACCATTTTGAATTTCCCCTTTTACTTACTGGAAGAAAAAAATGAAATGGGCG
>PXAA01000017.1 GCA_003567205.1 Bacteroidales bacterium | reverse complement strand
ATTTGTTTTTTTGGCCCGACAGGAGGGCAGGCTGAAGACCATTATTGACATCCATACCCTGGGTTTGTTTGACAAAGAGATCTGGGCCGGTCAAATGAAAAAAACAGGTTTTGATGTCCGTCTTATACAGGATCCCGGCCTGGAAGCCATCAAACAAAAAGGCAGCTTTCTGTTGGTGGGGAAAATACTTTAAAACCGCGATCCGCCAACACAATCGGCTTAAAATATGTCAAAACATGGCACCATAAGAAGATATGCCCTGATCATTGAAAAGATCGGCCGGGATCAGTATCCTTCTTTTGAAGAATTGAAGGATTATCTGTTCGATCATGGCTTTGAGATTTCCGACAGAACGATACAGAGATACATTGAGGAGATCCGCTTTGATTTTGGCATTGAGATCACCTACGACAGGCACCGTAATGGGTATTACATCGACAAGGAACTGAGCGTCAATATGGATAATTTTCTGCGCTTTCTGGAAATTGCCCATACGGCAGAATTGCTTACCGATAGCCTTAGGGAAAGCAAGGAAAGCCTGAATTACATCGCATTTGGGTCACAGGGTAACCTGCGGGGCAATGAATTGCTGAAGCCTTTGCTGATGGCCATCAGGAACCGGCGGAAAATATCCTTTATACATGAAAATTTTTCCACCGGGAAGAAAACAAAATATTCGGTGCGCCCTTATCTGCTGAAGGAGTACATGAATCGCTGGTACCTGGTGGGCACCCTGATTGGTTCGGATGAATTCAGAACCTTCGGCATAGACAGGATACTTGATCTTCAGATCCAAAAAGAAACCTTCCGCAAACAGCCCAAGGCAGATCCAATGGGCCTTTTTGAGCACACGGTAGGGCTTACCTATTCTTTAAATAAGCAGGAGGAAGTGATCTTGTCGTTTACCCCCCTGCAGGGTAAATACATCAAGGCCCTGCCTTTGCACCATTCCCAGGTGATCCGGCCCGGATGGTTGGCCGATGATGTAAAAAAGTCGCTGAGGACTGCCCTGAGAAAATATAAATAATATTTTTCGTACATTCACATGCCAGGTTACCGGGCATAAGGTTGATAAAAAATATGCGCTATGAAACAAAGAAATTATAAACGGATGAAAAAAACGGCAGTATTTTTTCTCCTCCTGGTATTCCTGTTCCCCTTCCAGGCTTGTCGCGAAAAAGCCCGGTCAGGCTTTGATGATGATGGGAACCTGTATGGTAGGATCAGCATTTCCGGTGCCTGGGCAATGTACCCCCTTGTGGTTCGCTGGGCGGAAGAATTCAGGAAAGAACACCCGGATGTCCGGATCGACATATCGGCCGGAGGAGCAGGTAAGGGGATGGCCGATGCCCTGGGCAATATGGTGGATATCGCCATGGTGTCAAGAGAAATCACTGCCATAGAGCAGGATAGGGGGGCATGGTTTATTGCGGTGGCAAAAGATGCGGTGATCCCAACCTTTAATATCAACAATCCGTATAGGGAACAAATTTTATCCCAGGGTTTTCAACAAACTCAATTTCAAGAGGTCTTTCTTCAGGGGGGACGGCATAGCTGGGAATATTACCTCGGATTGGAGGGCAATACGAATATGACGGTTTACACCCGTTCAAATGCTTGCGGGGCAGCGGAGATCTGGGCCAAATACTTGGGTGTTTCGCAGGAAGATCTACGGGGTATCGGCATGTTCGGCGATCCGGGTATTGCAGACATTGTTAAGAACGATCGCCTGGGCATCGGTTACAACAACATCGCTTTCGCTTATGATATCAATACGCGAAAGCCATTTCCCGGTCTGGCCGTTATTCCTGTTGACCTCAACCAGAGTGGCATAATTGATCCCGATGAGCGTTTTTATGATACATTGGACCAATTGATGGAGGCCATTGCCCAGGGGCGTTATCCTTCCCCTCCGGCGCGAAATTTGTATTTTGTGTCCAATGGACCCCCGACTAACATTGCGGCCATTGTATTTTTGCATTGGATTTTGGAAAAAGGACAGGTTTTTTTGGCTGAGGCAGGATATGTTCCGGTTTCAGATGCAGACCTCACAGCACAATTGGAAAAAATTCCTCCTGTTCCCGAACCTGTTCTAATCCAATAGAATGTACCTCAAGGCAAGAAAAATTAAAGACCGCATCAGTGGGGGCTGGGTTCAATTGGTCCTGGTCTTTGTATTTGTCCTCCCACTGGGCATTCTTGCAAGCCTGTTATACAAGTCGTGGCTGATCATGCAAACCACAGGCATTGGGGATTTGTTGTTCTCATCTGTGTGGCGTCCCCTGGCCGGGGAGTTTGGTTTTTTCCCTTTTATCATCAGCTCGATTTGGGTAACCATTCTTGGTCTGTTAATCACGGCACCCATCTGCCTGTTTACGGCCATTTACCTTACCTATTACGGCTCAAACAGATTATCGGTGTTTATGCGACCTGTAATCGATATTCTGGCTGGCATACCTTCAGTGATATACGGGGTATGGGGGGTGCTGATCATTATTCCGTTTACAGGCCGTTTCCTGGCCCCTTTGTTTGGATATGAGTCCACCGGGTTTAGCATAATGGCGGGCGGTTTGGTTTTAGCCATTATGCTGATCCCTTTTATACTGAATATCCTGATCGAAATTTTCCGCACAGTCCCCGTTGAACAATATGAAGCCTCTCTTTCTCTGGGTGCAACCCAGTGGGAAAGTATCAAGCATGTGGTGGTCCGAAGGTCATTTCCCGGAATTGTTTCTGCTTTTGCTCTTGGCCTTTCCAGGGCTTTTGGTGAAACCATTGCCGTATTGATGGTTGTAGGCAATGTGGTGGGTGTTCCGGAAAATCTATTTCAACCGGGTTATCCGCTGCCTGCGCTTATTGCAAATAACTACGGGGAGATGCTTTCTATTCCCATGTTTGATTCAGCCCTGATGTTTGCTGCATTGATATTGCTTGTTGTGGTTGTGTTTTTTAATCTTTTATCACGTTTTGTAATTATATACCTGGAAAAAAGACAATGATGCGCAGGATATTTAAAATCATAGAAGAACGTTTTTTTTATGGGCTGATGTTAGCCAGCACGGCATTTCTTGTGGCTTTGCTTCTGTTTATAGTATTGATCATTCTTTATAAGGGGCTGCCATCGTTGAGTTGGGAAATGGTTAGTCAGACCCCAAAAGGGGGTTATTATTTTGGACGTGAAGGGGGGCTTCTGAATGCGATCATCGGGTCGCTGTACCTGGCCACAGGTGCTGTTGTCATTGGCCTATTTATCAGTTTGCCGTTGTCGCTTGCTATGAACGTGTATTTCCGTAACAACAAAAAACTGGTCAATGCCATCCGCTTTGTGCTGGATTTGTTATGGGGAATCCCGTCGATCGTATATGGTGCTTTTGGTTTTACGATCATGATATACCTGGGGATTAAAACCAGCTTACTGGCAGGCATCATTACGGTATCCATTTTTATTCTGCCGATTATGGTACGGGCTATGGACGAAATCATGAAACAAGTACCCCTGACATTGCTTGAATCGGCATTCTCTCTGGGATCAACAAACACGGAAGTGGCCTTTAAGGTGGTAGCCCGTCAATGTTTCCCAGGTATTGTTACTGGTGTATTACTGGCTTTCGGGAGGGGTATTGGCGATGTAGCAGCTGTTCTGTTTACAACAGGTTATACCGACAACATACCGACTTCGCTCATGGACCAGACCGCAACCCTCCCACTGGCAGTGTTCTTTCAACTGGGCTCACCCATTCCGGAAGTGCAGAGCCGGGCTTATGCTGCTGCATTGATTCTTACTGTTATAATATTGCTAATTAGCGTCGTAACCCGTTTTTTAAGCAGAAGGTATTATAAAACAAGCATAAAATAGCTTTATGAACCAGCCCATAATATCCATTAAGAACCTGAACCTGTATTTCGGGAAACAACATGTTCTAAAGAATGTCAATATTGAGATTCCGCAAAACAAGGTCACAGTTATCCTCGGACCAAGTGGTTGCGGGAAAACCTCATTGTTGAAAACCATGAACCGCTTGGTCGACCTTCATGAAAATGTAAAGATCAGCGGGCAGGTTTTTCTTGATAATGAGGATATTCTGAAGGACAATGTTGACATTACCCGCATTCGGAAAAAAATGGGGCTGCTTTCGCAGAAACCATCTCCATTACCTATGACCATATTCAACAATGTTGCTTACGGGATGCGGATCAACGGCATCAAAAGAAAAAGAAAACTAAGGCCTCTTGTTCAAAAACATCTCATAGAAGCCAATCTTTGGGATGAGGTCAAAGACCGGATGAATGATCCTGCGTCGCGGCTGAGTATCGGCCAGCAACAGCGACTTTGCCTGGCACGGGGCCTGGCGGTGAACCCGGAAATCATTTTGGCCGATGAGCCTACTTCTGCCCTGGATCCATTATCATCCACCATTATCGAGAAACAATTCGTAGAGCTGAAAAGGGACTATACCATCGTTTTGGTGACGCATGTATTGCGGCAAGCCAGACGTATTGCCGATTATATTGTATTTATGTATTTGGGAGAGGTGATTGAGCAGGGACCAGCCAATGAATTTTTTGAAAATCCCAGGGAAGAAAAAACAAAAGCCTATCTGAAAGGCGCTTTCAATTAACAGAATTGATATTGTTTTTTATTTTTGGCAATACCGGTATATTTGAATTGTTTTTTTTCTTCTCCCTTTCGGTATTCTTAGGGTTACTGAATGTCTGGATGAAAAATCATAACCTGGAAGAATAACCAATCTAATCTTTTACCCATGAAAACAACAACAATCATTAAGCCTTTGCGTGGCAAAGAACGCGTGGAGATCCTTGATTTTTTCAGGGGCGTGGCCATTTTCGGGATCCTACTGGTGAACATGTCTTTTTTTAATTCACCCTTTTTCATGCAAACGGGTGATTATTCACTATGGCATGATCTTCCCAACAAGTTTACTCAGTATGTGATCTGGTTCTTTTTGGAAGGGAAATT
>PXAA01000042.1 GCA_003567205.1 Bacteroidales bacterium | reverse complement strand
CGCCGGGCTCCCCCCCCCTGGGGGCTGCATTCCCTTTTCCGCTCAGAGAAAGTTGCATTCCGTTTTCAACACCTGCCGGGATATTGATGCTGATTACCTCCTGGTCTTTTACAATGCCGTTGCCGTAGCAGGAAGAACATTTATCTTCGATGGTTTGACCTTCCCCACCGCAGCTCGGACAGGTAGAACGGGTTTGCATTTGCCCCAGAAAGGTATTGGTTACCCGTGTTACCCGTCCTGCGCCATTGCAGGTTAAACAGGTGCTGAATGCACTTCCTCCCTTGGCACCTGTACCTTTGCAGGGAGAACAGGATACGTATTTATTGACTTTGATGCGTTTTTCGGCTCCTTTCAGGATGTCTTCCAGGTTGAGTTTTACCTTTATGCGGAGGTTTGACCCCTTGTTAACGCGCCTTGAACTTCTCCGGCCGGTAGTGCCAAATCCACCAAATCCACCGTCAAACGCCCCGCCAAAAATATCACCAAACTGACTGAAAATGTCTTCCATTGTCATACCGCCGCCAAAACCACTGCCTCTGAAATTGTTTCCCATTCCGGCGTGGCCAAATTGGTCATAGCGCAATTTCTTCTCCTGGTCCCTGAGTACTTCATAGGCTTCGGCGGCTTCCTTGAATTTGGCTTCGGCAGAAGCATCTCCGGGATTTTTGTCGGGATGGTATTTCAGTGCTTTCTGACGGTAAGCTTTTTTGATCTCCTCAGGCTTGGCATCGCGCGAAACACCCAATACTTCGTAATAATCTCTTTTAGACATATTCAAGTTCCTAATTGGCTACAACCACCCTGGCGTAGCGAATAACTTTTCCGTTCAGCATATAGCCTTTCTGAATCTCTTCCACTATCTTTCCCTTTTGATTATCATCATCGGACGGGATATGGGTAATGGCTTCATGAAAATCGGTATCGAAATCATTTCCCTTTGCTGGTATTTCCTCTACACCCTTCTGACGCAAGATGCTCTTAAATTTATTGTATATCAACGTGATGCCATCTTCCCCGGCTTTTTCATTCCCGTTTGCCATACAGCTTGCACGCTCCAGGTCATCGAGTACCGGTAATAAAGCGGTAATAATGCCTTCGGCCGCGACTTTGGACATCTCAATACGCTCCTTGCTTACCCGCTTGCGATAGTTGTCAAATTCAGAAAACAGGCGGAGAAACTTATCATGTGTTTCATCCAAACTGCTTTGCAATGCATTTATTTTGTCCTGGTATTCGGAAATTTTGTCTGCTTCTTTGCGTCCGGCAGCTTTCGATGCCTGCTTTTTCTCTTTGTCTTTATGCGTTTTTTCCTTTTTGCTCATTCCGATAGAGGTTTAATCATTACACACAGACTTCTCAAAGCTTATCAAAAGCTTTGCCATAAAATGGAATAAAGCCATTTTGTCAGCTGAAAAGAAATTTATTGATTTTTCTTGTTTTTATACGGATGATTTTTGCCACCGCTTTGCTTGCCCTGATATTTTTTCTTTTTGTTCTTGGATAGGATGTCACTGGTTTCGTTTAATTTGACATCGTCCTGCAGGCTTAGTCTGCCATTGGACAAAATGTTCAGATGCCCGGCAATTTCCTCATCCGTAACGGCATCCCTGTTCCATGTCAGGTAAGATTTCTTCAGGTGATTGGCAATCAGCTTAATCAGGGTGTCTTTCATGTGCCCGTCTTCCAGTTCACAAGCCTTTTCAATGATGCGCTCAATATGCCGTCCATAATGTTTAAAGGTTACATTATTGGCTGCATAAGCCAGGGGCTCGGGTTTTCGGCTGAGCGTTTCGGGCGAAGGTACCGGATATGGTGAGTCCACATCCAGTTTGAAATCAGACATGATAAAGAGGTGGTCCCATAGCTTGTGTTTAAAGTCGTTCACGTCTCGCAGGTGCGGGTTTAGCTGCCCCATGACATTGATGGTGGCTTTGGCCAGCTTATTGCGTTTTTCGCGGTCTTCGACAGACATTATGTGTTCTATCATTTTTTGGATATTCCGGCCATATTCCGAAATGTTCATCTTTGAACGGGATGTGTTGTATTCCATACGCTTGTAATGGGTTTAAGTGCGGGGTGCTGCAAAGGTAATCAAAAAAAAATACCTGATATAAACATCCTTTATTTCAAAATCTTCAGACGGGCGTATTTTAGCAACAATTGTTTTTTCCCGGCTCCGGTAAACTGTACAGTTGCTTTGGCATTCTGGCCACTGCCCTCAATGGTTAAAATTTTCCCTTTACCAAAACGCTGGTGTGAAACTTCCATATCGACCTTTAGTAGTGATGGGTCCAAAATGGCGTAACCACTGTTGTCGTCGGGGATGGGCGGGCTTTTTGCCTGGGGGTTTTCGGGAATCGCTGTTATTTTTTTAAAGCGCTTATGACTTTCAGAAAAGCTTTCGAATAGGGTTGTTTTCTTTTGCCGTGGGCCCGGTGGAAGCTGGTAATGGATGTATGCCGGGTCCAGTTCATCAATAAAGCGGCTGGGTTCACAAAAATTAAAATTTCCATACCGGAAGCGGGTTTCTGCATAGGTAATGGTGGCTTGCAGCATAGCACGGGTTATTGCCACATAAAAAAGCCGCCTTTCTTCTTCGAGTTCAGCTTCTGTATTGATGGATAATTGTGAAGGGAACAGGTTTTCTTCCACCCCGGTAATGAACACATAAGGAAATTCCAGTCCTTTGGCTGCATGGATGGTCATCAGTGATACGGTTTTGCCTTTCTCTCCGGTCTCATCTTTGGTGTCTGCATCGGTAAGCAGGGCAATGTCCTGCATGAATTCATCCAGGGTGCGCAGGGGTACTTGTTCCTCTTCTTTTCCTTCACCTTCTCCTGGTTTGCTTACAAAATCCTTCAGCCCGCTTAATAGCTCTTCTACGTTGTCGCGCCTGTTCATGCTTTCCGGCGTCCCATCTTCAAAATACATTTTCCGGATGCCTGATTGGTTTACAATCAATTCTCCCAGTTCAAAGGCATTCAACTTGTAGAGCCTGGCAGAAAATGCCTGTATCATGATTGAGAACTCCGACAACTTTTTTAAAATACCAGTGTTGATATTTACATGGTTTCCTGAAGGATCCTTTACGACCCCCCATAATGGCTTGTTTGTTTCATTTCCAGTTACGACGAGCTTATTGATGGTGGTGACACCAATTCCCCTGGCAGGGAAATTTATGATCCGCAACAGGGCATCTTCGTCCATGGGATTGATCACCAGGCGAAAATAGGCCAACAAATCCTTGATCTCTTTACGCTGATAAAATGAAAGGCTGCCAAAGACCCTGTAAGAGATGTTCAAACGCCGAAGGGCTTCCTCCAGCGCCCTTGACTGGGCATTGGTCCGGTAGAGCACTGCAAAAGCACTGTTTGGTAATTGATTCTGCTGCGCCAATTGAAAAATCTGGCCTGCTACCCATGCAGCTTCTTCCCCTTCGTTGGCTGTTTGTACAATATGTACTTTCTCACCCGGCTGGTTGCTGGTCCAGATTTCTTTGGATATCTGATGTTTATTGTGTGCAATTAAGCTATTGGCCGTCGATACAATATGATGGGTTGAACGGTAATTTTGTTCCAGTTTAAAAAGCTGCAGATCCGGGTAATCGTTTTTGAAATTCAGGATGTTTTGTATGTTGGCCCCACGAAAGGCATAAATGCTCTGTGCATCGTCGCCTACTACACAAAGGTTCTCGTTGTTTGCTGCCAGTTTTTTTACGATCAGGTACTGTGAGAAATTGGTGTCCTGGTATTCATCAACCAGTATGTAACGAAAACGTTGCTGATATTTGTACAGAACTTCGGGAAAGTCCCTTAGCAGTATATTGGTATTAAATAAGAGATCGTCAAAATCCATGGCTGAGGCCCTGCGCAGCTTCTTTTGGTATACACTATAGATCAGTCCGAGTTTTGGTTTCATGGACTGTTTGTTATAGGATTGTATTTCAGTGTCCGCATTGTAATCTTCTGCGGATATGAGGTTGTTTTTTGCGTTGGAGATGCGGTTCAATACATAGCCTGGTGCATAGGTTTTGTCATCCAGGTTCTGTTCTTTCAGGATTTTTTTGATAACACGCTTAGAATCGTCGGTGTCGTAAATGGTGAACTGTGACGGATAACTAAGTTTGCTTGCCTCAGCACGGAGTATCCGTGCAAAAATGCTGTGAAAAGTCCCCATCCAAAGACTTTTTGCCTTTGAGGCGTCCACAAGCAAGGCAACCCTTTCGCGCATTTCGCGTGCAGCTTTATTGGTAAAAGTTAGCGCCATGATATTAAAAGGGGGTACGCCCTGGCTGAGCAGGTATGCCACGCGGTAGGTCAATACGCGTGTTTTTCCGCTTCCGGCGCCGGCAATGACCATTACAGGCCCTTCGGTGGCACGTACAGCCAGTTGTTGCGGTTCGTTCAGATCAGTCAGAAAATCAGGCATAGCCAGGATACAAAAATCCAGGTGCGGAAATTGGTTGCACTTGGCACATTCGGATGGACAAAGATAGGGTTTTTGTTTGGGGTTTGGCGTTTAGGGTTTGGGGTTGTTTGGAAATACTTTTTATCTTTATCCCTTGAAAACAGTATAAACCCAACATAAAATTCTGATTCCCATGAAGCGATCCATAACACGTTTTTTGTATACCATTGTTTTTTCTGGAACGGTATTTCTTTTCTCCGGTGCCTGGGCCCAGGTGACCAATGAGCAATTGCTGGAAGAGATCCGTGACCTTCGCTACCGCTTTGATGTATTGGAAAAGGCCGTCGACGATGTAATGTGGCACAAGGTGGTGGGTGATGTGGCCTACATTGATAAATTGTTCATGGCCGGACCACCACCCAGGGATGCAGACAAAGCCACCACATTGCTTGGTTCAAACCCGATCAAATTCTGGACCTATGTGTTTATTCCCAAAAACATTGACCCGTCAAAGAAATATCCTTTGCTGGTGTTTTCGCATGGCGGGGTGCATGGCGACTTTAATACCTATTACACCCACGTCATCCGGGAGTTGATGGCTCAGCAATATATTGTGGTTGCGCCTGAATATCGTGGCAGCACCGGTTACGGTAAGCGCCACCATCAACTGATCGATTACGGCGGG
>PXAA01000053.1 GCA_003567205.1 Bacteroidales bacterium | reverse complement strand
CGTAGATTTCGGTAACCGTACCAACGGTGGAACGGGGGTTTTTATGGGTGGTTTTCTGTTCAATTGAGATAGCCGGAGAGAGTCCTTCAATATAATCTATTTCAGGTTTGTTGATCCTGCCTAAAAATTGTCTGGCGTATGATGATAGTGATTCAACATACCTGCGCTGCCCTTCGGCAAAGATAGTATCGAACGCCAGGGATGATTTTCCGGAACCCGACAGACCGGTGATCACCACCAGCCGGTTTCGCTCAATGGCCACATCCACCCCTTTCAGGTTGTGCACACGGGCACCCTTTACCAGAATATACCTGTGGGGATCAAATTGATCAATATTCATGAAATCATCCAAAAAGTTGAGAATTTGCAAAGGTACGATATAAACATTATTTTTTTGTACCTTGGACGCGCTGAATCAATAAAACCAACTTCAAACCCAAATTTTCAACTGGTCATGATGCAGGAAAAACTTAGCGATTTCATTCTAAAAGCCATAAGAAATAACTGGAATATCACCGCCTTTGCCGATTACGATGGAAAAAGCTATAAATACAGCGACCTGGCAGGATACATCATTCACTTGCACACCCGTTTCGAGGTGTACGGCATCCGTCCGGGCGATAAGATCGCATTGCTGGGCAAGAACTCCGCTCACTGGGGCATTTCTTACCTGGCCGTAATCAGTTATGGTGCAGTGGTGGTTCCCATCCTGCCTGATTTTAAACCTGGAGATGTACACCACATTGTAAACCATTCCGAATCGCGGCTGCTTCTTTGTGCCGATACCCTTTTTGAAGGGCTGGACCCCGATAAGATGGAACAGCTTTTGGGTATAGTCTCTTTAACCGATTTTTCCGTTTTGGCAAACGGTAAAGACCAGTTGCTCAGCGACAAAGCCGAAAAGATCGAAGACATGCACCAGCAAAAGTATCCTTTTGGGGTGCAGTCCGACAACCTGCAACTGCCTTCGATTCCCAACGACAAACTGGCCGTAATAAGCTATACCTCCGTCACCACAGGCTTTACGAAGGGAGTTATGCTTCAGCATAATTCCCTTGTTGCCAATGTGGTATATGCAAACAACAACATGCCCCTTGATCCGGGCGATGCCATTGTATCATTTTTACCCCTGGCGCATGCCTACGGATGTGCCTTTGAATTTCTATGGCCATTTACCCTGGGTTGCCACATTACTTTTCTAACCAAGACCCCCTCGCCGCAACTCATCCTGCAGGCATTCAAGGAAATCAGGCCCAGATTGGTATTGTCGGTGCCACTGATCATCGAGAAGATCTACAAAAAACAGATCATTCCTGCCATCGAAAAAGCCCCCATGAACACCCTGCTGAAAACACCGGTGATCAAAAACCTGATACATAAAAAAATCCGCCAGAAGCTGGTGAATGTATTCGGTGGCAATTTTCACGAAGTAGTGATTGGCGGGGCACCACTCAGCAAAGAAGTGGAGGTCTTTTTTCGAAAAATCGGCTTCCCGTTTTCAATCGGCTATGGAATGACCGAATGCGGGCCGCTGATCAGTTATGCCAACTGGGATAAGACCCGCCTGGGATCAGCCGGCAGGATTGTGGATACCCTCGAGGTAAAAATTGACAGTCCGGACCCATATAATGAGGTTGGAGAAATCATGGTCAGGGGAGAAAATGTGATGCATGGCTATTATAAGAATGAAGAGGCGACCAGAAAGGCTCTGGACAGCGACGGGTGGCTGCACACAGGAAACCTTGGACTGATAGACAAGGATAACTTTATTTATATCAGGGGCCGCAGCAAAAGCATGATCCTGGGTCCTTCGGGCCAAAACATTTTTCCTGAAGAACTGGAAGCACATTTCAACAACAAAGTCTATATACAGGAATCGCTGGTTGTGGAAAAGGACGGACGCCTGGAAGCTTTGATATACCCCGATTATGAAGCAACAGACAAAGCAGGTGTGGGTGAAAAGGAGTTACAGCAAACCCTTGATCAATATAAAGAAGAGCTGAACAACAGAATGCCCTCTTACATGAATATTTCCCACATGAAAATTGTGCCCGAAGAATTTGCAAAAACACCCAAGAAAAGCATCAAACGCTTCTTGTATACAATGAGCCAATAAAAAAGTTTTACAGAAATATTTGGATATTAAAAAAAAATATATTTATATTTGTCGAATCCAAGGCCACGGCCCGGATTTAACACCATCTACTAACCAAAGACAAGGAGGACGAATTATCGATTAGACGCTTACGCTGACACACTATTAATGGAGGCCATTACTATGAATGACCGCACAGCGACAAGCGATCAGGAGTTAATTCGTCTGTTTATCTCCGGTAATCACAATGCATTAGAACAACTTATTCACCGCCATCAGCGGAAGCTGTTCTCGTATATCATGCTTATTGTCAAAGACAAGCATCTTGCCGAAGATGTCTTTCAGGACACTTTTATCAAGATCATCAACACTTTGCGCGCAGGGGCCTACAACGAAGAAGGCAAGTTCCTGCCTTGGGCAATGCGCATTGCCCACAACCTGATCATCGACTTTTTCAGGAAATCGAAACGCATGCCTTTCAAGGAAAACAGCGAAGAGTATGACCTTTTTGAGACCCTGAAGATTTACGAAGATACCGTCGAAGACAAGTTGATCATCGGGCAGATACACGAAGATGTCAAAAGGCTCATTGAATACCTGCCGAAAGAGCAGAAAGAAGTGCTCAAGATGCGCCATTACAAAGACATGAGCTTCAAGGAGATTGCCCAGGAAACAAATGTCAGCATCAATACTGCACTGGGCAGGATGCGGTACGCCCTGATCAATCTGCGCAAGCTGATCCAGGAAAAGAACATCATCCTGACCAGGTAAACATGCACCAGGACACTATAATCAATAAGTTCGAGAAAGCGGGCATGGTAACCGTGATTGTCGTTTGGCTATTGCGTATCTGGCTCGGACCGGTGCTCAATTATGCCCTCCTGCTCACAACCACGCTGCTCGCCATCTATTATCTTTGGTTTGGGTTTTTTATCTTCAACAAACTGCGGCTCTTCGACCTGCTTCACCAGGAAACCCGCCAGTCGCTGGTCGCTTTCAAAATCACATCAAGCATTCTAACCGGCATCGTCCTGTCTTATGGACTGATTGCCGTTTTGTTCGGGTTTCTTTTTTTTCCCTTAATGCAAACAGTCCTGGTTAGCGGTTTTGTGCTCACCCTGATTATGACAGGATATGTAATATACGTTCATCTTTATAAAAAGAAGCACAAAACCCTATGCAAGCGCTTTTATCCGCGCCTGGGTATTCTGATTTTGTTTTTAATGCTTTTAATAATACCCCCGCTTGAACAGCGTCTGAATATCCTTTTCAGGGATTATCCTGATTTTGTTGAAGCCTATATGGACTACAGGCAAAATCCGGACTGTGCAGAAAACATGGAAAGGCTTCGCGAAGAAAGAAGCCGCTTCCGGTAAAATTACCCGATACGGAGATCCTCTTTTATCCTTTCTATAGTTTCCAGCAATACCTTCCGCTTGCCTTGATAATCTGACGCCTTGTCCAGGTTCGTCCGGCAACCAAAATAGAATTTAATCTTGGGCTCTGTACCCGATGGCCGCATGGTAATGCGGGTGCCATCCTCCAGTACAAACTGTAACACATTGGATTTGGGCAAATCTACCGGGTATTCCTCATCCAGGTAAAGGTCCCTGTCGATGCCTGCCTGGTAATCTATGATGCGGGCTACTGACTTACCATCAAGCCTTTTGGGGCTTTTGTTCCGGAAACCATTCATCATCTCCCGTATCTCTTCGGCCCCTTTCATGCCTTTGCGTGAAACCGACAGCAGGTTTTCCACAAAAAGGCCGTATTCTGTATAAATATTGAGAAGAAGCTCATACAGGGTAATGCCTTGTTCCAGGGCCCAGGCAGCCGTTTCTGCAAGCATGCAGCAAGTGATCACCGCATCCTTATCGCGCACAAAATCACCTACCAAAAAGCCATAGCTTTCTTCACCGCCGCACAGAAAGCGTTTTTCCCCTTCCAGCAAGCGCATTTTCTCAGCAATGTACTTGAATCCGGTGAGAACATTCATGCACTCCACATCGTGGGCGACTGCGATCTCACTAAGCAATTCGGTGGTCACTATGGTTTTAACAATATATTCGTTGCCACGCAACTTGCCCTGTTGTTTCCATTGATCCAGCACATAGCAGGTGAGGATGGCCGCACACTGATTCCCGTTTAGCAATTCATAATTCCCGCTGGTATTTTTCACAGCCACCCCTACCCTGTCGCCATCGGGATCTGTGACCATTACCAGGTCGGCATCCACTTCCCTGGCCTTATCCAGGGCCATTTCGAAAGCCGCAGGCTCTTCAGGGTTGGGTGAATGCACCGTGGGAAAATTGCCATCCACCACATCCTGTTCGGGCACATTGAAAACAGATTCAAATCCGAAGGCTTTAAGGGCTGCAGGCACCAGGCGCACAGTGCTTCCGTGGATCGGACTGAACACAATGCGCAGATCCCGGTGCTTTTCAATGAGGTTTGGGTTTAGCGACAAGGTTCTGAGCCTCTCAATATAAATCTCATCAAACGAAGCATCCAGGGTGTATATCAATTCCTCCGCCTTGCCGAAGCGGACCTGGTCTACGCTGGTTTTTTGCACCTTTTCAATAATGTTTATGTCGTGCGGTGGCACCAGTTGCCCCCCATCGTCCCAATACACTTTGTACCCATTGTATTCAACCGGGTTGTGCGATGCGGTAATGACAATGCCGGCCTGGCAATTCAATTCACGCACAGCAAACGAAAGCAAGGGCACGGGACGCAAAGCATCAAACACATATACCTTGATCCCATTGGCCGACAACACCTCGGCAGTAATGGCCGTGAAATAGTCGCTGTTGTTGCGGCAGTCATGGGCAAGGGCTACTTTTGGGCGTTCCGCCCCGGGAAAAGACTGGAGCAAATAATCAGCCAGGCCCTGGGTAGCCATCCCCACCGTATACTTATTCATACGGTTGGTACCCACTCCCATAATACCCCGTAAGCCACCTGTGCCAAACTCAAGATCTTTGTAAAAGGCGTCCATCAACCCTTCCGGATCATTGTCCATCAGATCACGAACCTGCCGTTTCGTTTCATGGTCGAAGGGTTCCGATAACCAAATCTTTGCCCTCCCTGCAATATCCTCATCAATCTTACCCATAACACCAACTCCAATATTTTAAAACTAATTGCTAATTACTAACTACTAATTACTAATTACTTGCTACTAATCACTTTTCCGTTCACTTGGCAACATCTTATGCTCCCGCCGCATTTCAAAAATATCGGTCGAAATGGAGTAATCGCCAATGAGGTGTTTGGCAAAATAGTCGGCCGTTAGCCAGAAGTTATATTCTGTATGGTCGCCGTATCCATGCCGCTGACCCGTAAAGATAAACATATCAAAACGTTTTTTGGCTTTGATCAGGGCGTCGGCCATACGGAACGTATTGGCAGGGTGCACGTTGTTGTCCATATCGCCAGTGGTCAGCAGCAATTTTCCACGCAGATTCCGGGCAATCTCAGAATTGGTCTCTATATCATATACAAATTTCACCTCCCCCTCGTTATTCACAATTTCCTTGATCCCGTGGTGCTTTTCGCTCCACCACCGGTTATATATGTTGTTTTCGTGATTTCCGGCACTGGAAACGGCCACTTTAAAGAAGTCGGGATACTGAAGCATGGCAGCCGTCGACATAAAACCACCACCCGAATGCCCAAAGATGCCCACATGATCAATATCGATAAAAGCATGCCTGTCGGCCAGTTGTTCCGCCCCGTACTTTTTATCATCCAGCCCGTAGTCGCGCAAATCGCCATAACCATAATTGTGGTACCATTTCGACTGGTTCGGGTGCCCTCCCCGGTTGCCCAGGGTAACCACTATAAAACCAAGCTGGGCCAGGCGGTCGGTACGGTCCATCCTATGCGAAAAACTTGTGTTCACGGCTTCGGTTTGTGGCCCGGGATAAACGTACATGATCAGCGGATAGCTTTTTGCAGGATCAAAATCAAATGGCTTGTACATTACTCCGTAAAGATCGGTCACGCCATCGGCCGCTTTTACCGTATAGGGTTCCGGAAATTGGTATCCGGCATTTACCAGGTTCGACAAATCAGCCGTTTCCAGTTCCATTACCAGTTCTCCACGGGCGTTGCGCACCTCAGAACGGGGGGTGGTGTTTACCCTCGAATAGTTGTTCACAAAATACCGGTACGAATCACTCACCACCGCCTGGTGGTTATAATTGCCTGGATTCAGCAGTCTGAGGCCGCTTCCATTCAGGTTGATGCGAAAAAGATAAGGCGGCCGGGTATCCACGTATGTATTCATCCGCTCTTCAATCAATACGGTCACCTCTTTGGTTTTAAGGTCAACCCGGCATACATCGTAACGCTTCAAATCACGGCTGATACGCGTAAAATATAACTCGTCCGATGAAGGCGACAGCCAGATAGCGGGCGTGTGGTCTTCCAGGTTTTCTTTGTGCGAACGGGGCATACGTGGAACATTAACGGTCTGGTTTTTAAAAGCATGTACCGGGAGGGTATCACCTTTTTGCGCCTCCATGTCAAAAACCCATAATTCCGATTCGGCCGGGTCTTCTTCGCCCGGCATCTGGTATTTATAAGATTCCAGTTCAGGGCGGGAATCCGACAACGAATTGATCACCCACATAAATTTAATATTCCTTGTATCATTGCGTATCACCGCAAAGCGGCGCGAGTCGGGCGACCAAATGATATTGGCACGCCGGCGTTTATTCTTTTCCTCCTCTATTTTTTTCTTATCATCGTTCATCTGCGCAGTATAGCCGCCGCCAAAAGCATAATATTGCTCACCCTCCGAGGTCAGCCGGTGCTCGACGATGGTGGTGTCCTGTTCATCCTCCAGGACCTTCATGTAGTTTTCCTTGTCGATCCAGAACAAGTTGTAGTCGCGGGCAAAAACCACGTAAGTGCTATCGGGCGAAACGCTTGCCCAGCTTTTGGGTTTTTTCTTTTCTTCTTCTTCCACCTCCACATCTACCATTTGGGTACTGGTCACTTTAAAACGGAAAAATCGGTCATCCCGGATGAATTCGGGATCGATATCCGGAAGGTTCTGATGATCATAGGGGTCTTTTGTGATCAAGGTCAGCTGGCGGGCCATCTCATGGTTATCGAACAAAAAACTTTTCGACTGTTTGTCCAGGTCAACAATATAATAAAAGGTTCCATCCGATTTTTTGTAATAATACCAGAACTTGTTGCCGGTTTTCATCCAGCTGGGTGTTACCCGGGTGCTAAACACCATGCGATCGATCTTGGTGGGGGAAAAACGTTCGGCCATACGATAATTTGCAGTGGCAACGGGCTGGTTTTGCCCGATAACACTGGCATCCTGAATAATAAACAGGCATGCCGGCAAGAGCACAGATAAAAATTGATTAAAACGCATAGGATTTTGATATGAGGTTATTAAGTGCCGCTATATTAGACAAAAAAAATGATTTGGAGAACTTTGCGCCTGTATTTTTAACTGCCAGGTATGAAAAATTAGCCCACGGGCAAAAAATTCCAAACAAAAAAAGGCCACCTGAAAAAAATTCAGACAGCCTTCACCTGCTTGGTGCCCGGAGCAGGACTCGAACCTGCACGTTGTTGCCAACACTAGTCCCTGAAACTAGCGCGTCTACCAATTTCGCCATCCGGGCGTATCATCATGTTAAGATCGTTTACCCTATAGTGCCCAGGACAAGACTCGAACTTGCACGGCCTTGCGGCCACTACCCCCTCAAAGTAGCGTGTCTGCCAATTTCACCACCTGGGCAAAATGTGGTGCAAAACTACAAAAAATCTTTTTCAAATTCACGAAAAAAAAACAACCTTTGCCCTAATTAATAGCAAAGGTGCAGATCATACAAGCCGCGAACCATGAATAAACCCAATCCGGAAGATTCCGCCATTTCCAAACCTGTATTGGAGATGCTTACCGTAGCCAATGAATATTGCCTGTTTTTTGAAAAAGCGGCAAGTTATTCGATGCATGACATTCTGAACTACTTTCATAGAATAGCCCCATTGCTTTACCTGAAAGGCTCGCTGCTCCCCGTTTCAGGGATGCCAGATACAGAACAGGGAGAGCGCTTTGTAACGGAAGAACAATGGGAACAGGTATTCAAGGCCCTAAGGGAACAATTCAGGGATGCAGACGTTTATTATGTGCATGACCACAATTTCGACTCGGTGGAAGCAAGCATGTCAGATAACATGGCCGACATATACCAGGATATGAAGGATTTTATCATGCTTTACCAGAAAAACACCACTCCCGCCCGCCAGCAGGCCATATATCAGCTGCAGGATCTGTACAGATGGCGCTGGGGTCCGGCCATATTGTCCGCATTGGGTGCTGTGCACCAATTGCTGTTTAAAGAAAATATTGACCCGGACCTGTTTGAGAGCGATACAGAATGGTTGTTTTAATAAATGATTCAGATGACCGAAACATAAAAATTATGATCATATGAAACATACCACAAGAAACGTATTAAAAATCATTACATTTTTAATGGCTTCCCTAATCATGTTTTCATGCAAGAGTATTGCAAAGGAAGGCCATCAGATACATATTCACATTAAAGGCATACAGGATACCGAAACATATCTGGCCTATCATTTTGGAAACCGTCAATACCTGAAAGACACCACTTACGTGGACCAGGAAGGCTATACTGTTTTTGAAGGACCCGAGCGCCTGACACCCGGGCTTTACCTTGTTGTTTTAGATGATCACAGCAACTTCGAAGTACTGATCGACCGGAACCAGCATTTTTCCATCCACATAGACCCCGATGACTTTGTCGGCACGGCGCGCTTCGAAGGCTCGCTGCAGAATAAGGCTTTTTATGATTACCTGAACTTCTTATCAGAAAAAAACAAAGAGCGCCAGGAACTCGACCAGGAGTTACGCGATATGGGTTTAAGTCCGGCAAGGCATCAGGAAGTGCGTGAAGCCATTGAAGCCATGGACAAAACCGTCAGGGAAAAGCAAGACCATATCATTAACCGTTACCCGGATGCCTTACTTGCTCATATTCTGCTGGCCCAGCGTGATCCTGAATTGCCAGACCCACCCACCCGGCCCGACGGACAAAGGGATACCGATGCCATGTACCAGATCTACAAGGAAAAATTTTTTGACAACATTGATTTTTCGGATGAACGCCTGCTGCACACCCCGGTGTATCATAACCGCCTCCGGATATATTTTAACAATGTGCTGATACAACACCCCGACAGCATTATACGGGAAGCTGACCGTGTGCTGGATAAATCCAGGGCTAACCGGGAAATGTTCAAATATACGGTATGGTTTATCACCAATAATGCTGAATCGTCGCAGATGATGGGGATGGACAAATTGTATGTACATATGCTGGAAAACTATTACCTGAGTGGTGAAGTAGACTGGATAGAAAAGGACAGGCTGGAGCGGCTCAAACAAAGGCTTGAAGAAATGAAACCCCTGCTGATGGGAGAAGTTGCGCCCAATATAAGCATCTATGATCCGGACGGTGAGCCCGTGGTATTGCACGATATTGAAGCCGAATACCTTGTACTATATTTCTGGGATTCTGAATGTGTCTTTTGCAGGGAAGCCACTCCAAAACTCAAGGAGGCTTACAACCAGCTCCGTGACAGAGGCGTACAGGTGTTTGCCGTCAACACCGAAAAGGATACCGGCAAATGGCTGCAGGCCATTGCAAATTATCCCCAGGATTGGATTCACGGACACGACATACATAATAAGTCAGAATTCAGGGATAAATATGCCATATATGCCATCCCAATGATCTTTATTCTTGACAGTGAAAAACGCATCCTGGCAAAAGGCATCGGGGCGGAATATGTAGCACAATTTCTCCGGCAGGAAATGTCTGTCCGGTAAGCCCCGGGCACTATTGATGTTCCGGCCTGAGCAAGTCGTTGATGGTCTTTGCCGGGTTGAAGGTAATAAGGGGCACCTCTACAAACACGGTATTCCAGTCCGCCATGGCACCATTCCACAGGCCTGGCCTTTCCAGGGCTTTAAGTTCCTGGCCATTTTTTGACTTATGGCTGACAAAACCTGTTTCCGGATCAATAAACTCCCTGAGGTCAAATTTTTTGCCCTGATAATCCTTAAAAGAGCACACCAGGTCGACCGGGTTGAAATGCGTGGCCTGTTTAACCAGGGCGGCCTGGTCCGGCTGGGTCATGTCGATCTGCGACATTTCCACAATTTGAAGTGATTTACTCCCATCGCGAGCATCTTTTACCCAGAAAGGCCCGCCGCCGGGTTCTCCCTGGTTCTTCACCATACCGCAAATACGCAACGGACGATTCAGTTTTGCACGCAAAATGCGGCTGCCCTCTGCCGGATCGGACGGAAAGAACCCGGGATCAATATTCATGGCATTGGATGCAAAGTCAACGGCCTGCAGGTATTCGTCCTGACCCAGGCCGCCTTTATCGAGCAGTTGCATCCAGGAATTGCGCTCTTTAAGCAGGTTTATCAACAAGCCACCAATGGATTTTTTGTACAAAATGGTGGTTTCTTTCAAGCGGTCAGGTACTACATTATCAATGTTTTTGATAAAGATGATATCGTCGTTCAGGTCATTCAGGTTTTCGATCAGGGACCCGTGGCCGCCCGGGCGAAACAGCAAACTGCCATCCTTTTCGCGAAAAGGCAGATTATCTGAACCCACCGCTATGGTATCTGTGTCGGGCTTCTGTACCGAATAACCAATGTCAAAACTTACCTTATAGGCGGCCTCGTAAGCTTTTTGCACTGCATTTAATTTTTCACGAAATCCGGCAATGTGCTCTGGCGACAAGGTAAAATGCAGCCGAACCATGCCCGAAGGGTCTGCGGCATAGCGGGCTCCTTCTACCAGGTGTTCTTCCATGGCGGTGCGGGCCGGGGTATCATAGTCATGAAAAGCAATAAGCGCTTTTGGCAGGGAGGCATAGTCCAGGCCAGGATCAAACAACAAGTAGTCCAGCAAAGGGAGGAAATTCTTGCTGTTCAGCAGGTGATCTGCATCCAGCTCATCTTTATCCATGGCCACCAACAAGTAATCCCAGAAGGCAAATTCGCGCATGCGACCAAAAAACCTGGCCGCTTCCTGATCTGATTCAAGCAGACCATCGGTATCCACCCCGGCAACCAGCAGGTCGCGCCATGCAAATACATCCTTAAACATCCTTGTGGCAGCACCGCTGGCAGGAATAAATTTCATGACCCTGAATTGATTGCATGCCGCATCATAGGCAGCGGCCAGTTCTTCAATGCCTACAGAATCAATACGCCGTATTCCGTCACCGGCGATTGCCGGTCTGTCGAGATGCAGCGGGGGAAAACCCTTTTTAAAATGACCAATCTGACGAAGAAAGGCTTCTTTGGTAATCCCCTTTTCTTCAAGCTGTTTGATATCCCGGTGGTTTAGCATACGATCTGATGATTTTAAGTAAGAACAATGACAAATATATTAAAATATAAGATCGGCTAGTAAAACCAATATCTCAACATTTTTTTTGTAATTTAGCATAAAACACCAACATATATATATGTTCAACCCCGCAATCAAAAGCCATCCTGCCGCGGTGGTGGCCCAGACAAAAAAAATTATTGAAAGTTCCGTGTTCTCCGATCTTTTGGAGATTACACCCAATATACTGATGATATTGAACCAGCACCGCCAGGTGGTTTATCTCAACCGTAACCCACTGCCCGCTGACCAGGCCAGGCCAGACAGCAAGCTGGGTGAAAGGCCCGGGTTTTGCCTGGCCTGCATCAATATCACCAAAGGGGAGTTTGGATGCGGCTCTTCTGAGTTTTGCAAGGTATGTGGGTTTAATGCGGCCATAGCAGCCAGCGAAAACGGAAAGTCTGGGGTCAACGAGTGTCATATCGCATTAAAAGACGGGGACTCACTCATCATGCATGTGGTTACGACGCCATTCCGTTTCAACAATGAAGATTATATCTTCTGCGCCCTGGAAGACATCAGTGAGAAAAAAAGAAGGCAAATGCTGGAAGGCATCTTTTTGCACGATTTATTGAATACCGCTGCCATCCTGAATGGCCTGAGCCAAACATACGGAGACCTGCCTGAGCGCAAGGTGAAAATGATGCTGCAAGACCTCTCGGCAAACATCAGCGATGAGGTGCAATGGTACCAGTTGATTTCCAATGTTGAGGACAAAACCCTTGAAACAAGCTATTCAACCGTTGAGGTAGCTGATATTGCCACAGAAGTGGTGCGTTTTTTACGCAATATGCAGGCATTCAAAAACAGAAAAGTGGACCTGAGGATGACCGAAGGACGGATCGTTACGGAGCGGACACTATTGCGCAGGGTGCTGACAAACATGGTAAAGAATGCTCTGGAAGCCAGCGGTGACGACGAAATAGTTGTGGTAAGCGCTATGTTTGACCGATCACTAAAGACGGCATATTTCACAGTGAAAAATAACCGGTATATTCCACCAAAGGACCAACTGAAGATTTTTCAAAAATCATTTTCCACAAAAGGCCAGGGAAGAGGATGGGGAACATACAGCATCAAGGTTTTGACTGAAAAATACCTGAAGGGCGAGGTTTCATTCCACTCGACAAAAAAGGACGGAACCACTTTTACCATCAGTGTTCCTTCACTGGATACCCCTGCTTAAAATACGCCAGCTTCAATTCCTTTCCGTCAAACACCGCATACGAAAAGTCATTTACCCAGTCGCCGGTATTCACGTAAAAAACGCCCGGAATGATCTCTGTAAAAATGGGCAGGTGCCTGTGCCCGAAAATAAAATAGTCGACGGGGCGCTTCTCGACATACTTCTTGCAATACTGGACGAGCCATTCCCTGTCTTTGTCAAGAAATTCATCCTGTTGCTTTTCATTGGCTGCCCGGCTTCTTTTCGAAAGGACCACGGCAAGCCGGATACCCAGGGAAGGATGGAGAAAAGCAAACATACGCTGGCACAGGCGGCAGCCAAATATGGCTTTTAGCAATTTGTAACCCCTGTCACCCGGGCCCAGGCCATCGCCATGGCCTATGTGAAAAACCTTGCCGCCGATCTCAATGTCTGTGGGCTTATGGTATACCCGAACGCCAAGTTCCTTTTCAAAATAATCAAAAGCCCACATATCGTGATTGCCCGTGAAGAAGTACACAGGAATGCCCCGGTCTGAAACCTCCGCTATTTTTCCCAGCAAGCGGGCAAATCCTTTGGGAACCGCAGTACTGTATTCAAACCAGAAATCAAAAATATCACCAAGAAGATAAATGGCCGCTGCGTCACTTTGGACTTTATCGAGCCATTGCACCAGTAATTTTTCACGCATCAGGCTGGAGGCTTTGTCGGGCACACCCAGATGACTGTCAGAAACAAAATAAGTCTTTTTCCCCATCCCTTTTTGGAATCGCCAGGAATCAAATAATCTGGGCAAACCTACTGGAATTTTATTTGAAACGCAACAATTTTTTGTATATTTATGCCCCCGATTGCGCACAGAGAATAATTTTTCCCCGCTCTCAGACAACAAAAAACAATAAATAAACAAGAACAATGAAGCATCTTTTAGAGGCCATAAAAAAACTGGAAGGACAAAATATAGAGCCAAACCTGATCAGGAAGGCTCTTTCGGATGTTAGTTTTACAAATATTTCCTATAAAGAATACCTCGATGGGCATGATATGAAAACGTATAACCGAATCAAGGTATGCGATGAGCCCCTGCAGGTATTTCTAATGACCTGGCCGCCCCAGTTCCTGCTCCCCATACATCAGCACAAGAATTTCTGGGGTTTTGTGATCCCCCTGGAGGGCATTGTGGCAGAAACAATCTACGGGTATGCCGCCCGCAAAAAAAAGATCTTTCTGCACCCCACCAAGACGTATAAACCTGGGGAGCTGATCTATGAACCTTACAATGTAATCCATAAATTGCAAAACACATCACCCATAGATACATGCATCAGCCTGCATATTTATCACCCGCCGTTTTACAATTATAAAGGCACGATGATTTTTGATGCCCAGAACCGTAAACTGGCCGTTTTAAATGAAAAAGCCAGTATGATCAGCTGGGATCTGCCGGCCGACCACTATGATTCGATAGTGGATGATGCCTACGATGTTGAGAAACTCTGGTAATTGTGCGGATCAAACCCCGAAAATGCCGGCCAATATAGTTTCAAGTTCATTTGGCCGGACTCCCTTTTCTATAATCAGGCCATCCGGGTCAATCAGCACGTTATACGGAATGCCTTCCACATTATAAAGGTTGATCACGGGCGAGCTCCAGAAACGCAGATCACTCACTTGTATCCAGTTGATTTCGTCTTCCCTGATCCCCTGCAACCATTGATCGCGGGTACGGTCAAGGGAAATACCGTATATCTCAAACCCTTTTTCGTGGTATTGTTCATAAATGCCTTTCAATTGAGGGTTGGCCTCCCTGCAGGGGGTACACCAGGCAGCCCAAAAGTCGATCAGCACATATTTTCCGCGCAACGACGATAATGCTTTCATTTCTCCTTCTGTATCGGGCAGTATGATTTCAGGGGCCTCATCTCCAATGGTCAGATTTTCCCTGGCCAGCCGACGCTGGGCCTCACTTCTTTTATGACGGCTTACACGACGGTTCAGATCCAGCACATGCCTGTTGGTGGGATACACCTCCGACAACGAATTGCTAAGCAATACAAAATATTCGAAATGGGTATCTTCACGCAAAAGCAACTGATTGCCAAAATACTTATACAAGGCTATGATGGAGGAAAGCGAGCGGGGATTGTCGCGAATAAATTGTTTAACAAATTCCTGCTGGCTTTCATATATCTCTATATATGCCGCATCGAGGGTTTGGCGTATTTCCATAAAGTTTTCATGATACCGGCTTTGATGAAAGATCTCAGACAATGAATCTACTTTTGAATAATTCAGGCGAAGGTGCCGATTCAAATCCGACAAAAGTACTGAACCCGGCGAGCCTTCTACCTTATAAGAACCAGGCAAATCATTCGCATCTCCCCGCAAAAAGATCTCCTCGCCCGGTTCAACAACAAGGGTTATATAATTTGCCTGGTCTGTCCGGATGATAAAATATCCTGCATCGTCCAGATGGCCCCTGAATGAAAAATTACCCCGGGCATCGGTTTCAAAGCTTTCGACCGGGATCAGTTCATTGGTGGTCATTTCATGTATTTCCAGTCTGATGCGATCAGCATTCTCCAAACGCCCCTTCAGAATATAATAATCCGCATCTTCTTTTTGAAGGCCTATATTACAACCGGCCAGCAGCATCGTAAACACAAAAATTACCAACAACCTGTTTATCATAACAAAATAAGAGATATGATTTTACCGCTTCAAAGGTAAAAACAATTGACCCTGTGGTCAGCCCTTTTAAGATTTTTTAACCTGGATGGGAGGGGGAATGGAAGTATAGATATCAATTCGAAAAACTTCGGTCGAGCAAGGCAAAGCCAATGATCACAAAAACCAGTGTAAGCCCGGTGCTGATTATGATCCGTGACAGGGTTTGAACAAACTCACCGAAATTGAATACTTCCAGAAAAAACAATGAAATGTGGTGCAGGAAAATCAGCACCAGGCTATATAGTATCAAAAAGAAACTTCCAAAAATTGAAAAAGAAGGGATTTCCTGCCCCTGCAAAACCATATTCCCTGTAAAAAAACGTATCATTGCAGGGCGACAAAATGCCATAAAGACCGTGGCAGCTGTGTGAATGGCCAATGAGTCGGAAAAAGCATCCACAACAAGGCCAAGGGCAAAAGATGAGAATAACAGGAGCCAGCCGGGCACATTCACAGGCAACATCAACACAAACAACACATACACCTGCGGACTGGCATAGCCACCCAGTAAAACATTGTTCAGTAGCAATACCTGCACAAATACAAGCCCGAGAAACAAAACCACAAAACGCCAATGAATCCTCAGCATATCCTCTGTATATTACATATCAGGAGCCACAGAAAGTTCCAGGTCTTTCTGCTCTTCCTGCATCAGGTTTTTTACAATATACGCATACGAAATCTTATTTAGATCCAGTGCGAGGTCAATGGTGGCCGTATAAAATGTTTCACCCCGCCTGATCTCCCAGTCTTTGATGGTTCCTATCAGAATGTTTTCCGGAAAAACAACAGAATACCCGCTGGTTACAATGGTATCGCCCACCGCTAATTCCACATGGGGAGGTATATAGGTCATGTGGGCTTCCCGGTAATTGGTTCCCTCCCACTGTAGACTTCCTATGTGATCATTCTTATGTATCCTGACACTGAGCAGCATATCGCTATGCAACAACGACATGGCCACACTGTAATGCGAAGAAACATTTCTGACGATGCCCATTACACCATTGCCAGCAATCACCCCCATATCGGGTGCAACGCCATGGATGCTGCCTTTGTTGAGGGTGATATAATTGTCTCGCCTGTTAACAGAATTGTTGATCACTTGCGCATGCAAGTAGCTGAATTTTCGATAGTAAATGCTGTCGTGTGCAATAAAAACATCCGTATCGGTGATCACAAAGTTCTTTCTTTGCTTGTTGAGCAACCGGGTGTTGTCATCCAACAATTGCCGGTTTACTTTTTGCAACGATAAATAGCTTGTAACGCGGTCAAAGGTATCATAGACCTTGGCGGAAACGATATTGGCCGAATGTATAAAAAACGCCTGGTGATAATACTGGTAAGATGCTGTCAATGAAATGGCCACTGTTTCAAACAAAAGAAACAGGAAAAAGAAGTGATACCTTTGTATGAACCTGAACAGGTCACGCATACAGCCATGCTGGTTTAGGTATGAGCAAAATGCATGAAGCCCCGGGCAAACATGCGATACTTATTTGATCAGGAAGGGGAAGGTATTGAAGTTTTTCAGCGCAATGCCCGTCCCCCTGGCAACAGCCCTCAACGGATCCTCGGCCACATGCACCGTGAGCCGGGTCTTTGAGGCGATCCTTTTGTCAAGCCCCCTGAGCAATCCACCACCACCGGCCATATATATACCGGTGCGGTAAATATCGGCAGACAGTTCGGGAGGTGTCATTTCCAGGGCATTCATCACGGTAGCTTCAATTTTTGTTATGGATTTATCAAGGCAATGGGCCACTTCTGAATAGGTTATATTGACCTCCTTAGGTACACCTGTCATCATGTCGCGACCATGTACAGCCAGATCCGGGGGCGGATTATCCAGTTCAGGCAATGCCGACCCAACTTCAATCTTAATTTTTTCGGCTGTGCGCTCCCCAATCAGGATATTGTGCTGCTTGCGCATATACTCCATGATATCGGTATTAAAATCGTCGCCGGCAATGCGTATTGATTTATTACAAACAATGCCTCCCAGGGCAATCACGGCAATTTCCGTGGTACCACCCCCTACATCGATCACCATATTTCCAACGGGTTCCAGAACATCGATGCCAATGCCTATGGCAGCAGCCATAGGTTCATGGATCAACCGGACATCTTTGGCCCCTGCCTGCTCGCAACTGTCGCGGACAGCCCGTTCTTCCACCTCGGTAATGCCTGAAGGGATACAAATAACTATACGCAGCGAAGGCGGGAACAAAGGTTTTTTTGTTTCCGTCATCTTGATCATGGCACGAATCATCGCCTCCGCCACCTTGAAATCGGCAATGACACCATCGCGCAGCGGACGCATGGTTTTAATGTTTTCATGTGTTTTGCCATGCATCATCATGGCCCGCTTGCCCACAGCCAGCATCTCACCTGTAGAGCGGTTGATCGCCACAATGGATGGCTCTTCTACAACTATCTTGTCGTTGTGGATAATGATGGAATTGGCGGTGCCAAGATCAATTGCGATCTCTTTGGTCAAAAAGGAAAATAAACCCATTGGTGTTGCTTTTTATACGCAGCAAATATAGTAAAATATATTAATGTCTGAAATGTCTGTTTCCGGTAAATACCATGGCCATTTTTGCCTCATTGCAATAATCAACGGATGCCTGGTCTTTTACCGAGCCGCCGGGTTGTATAACGGCAGCGATCCCCTCCTGGTGTGCTATTTCTACACAGTCGGGAAAAGGGAAAAAAGCATCCGAAGCCATTACGGCGCCTTCCAGGTCATGATTGAAAGCATGTGCCTTGGCGATGGCCTGCTTCAGTGCATCCACCCTGGAAGTCTGGCCCGTCCCGATTCCTATCAGCATGGTATTCTTTACCAGGGCAATGGCATTTGACTTCAGATGCTTGACAATGGTATTGGCAAAAAGCAGGTCGTTTTCCTGATGTTTGTCCGGCTTTCTTACAGTTGGCCTGCGCCACTGATCGGGCAGGATGTTTTTGTGGTCCTGTGTCTGCCACAACACCCCGTTCAACACAGACCGGAATCGTGCGTCGGGGGCAATAAAGGGTTTGCTCCGTAAAAGGATACGGTTCTTCTTCTGGCCGAGAACTGACAATCCTTCTTCATCAAAATCCGGGGCAATCAAAACCTCAAAAAACAGTTCGTGGATGGCTTCAGCCAGCTCGGCGCTTATGCCGCGGTTGGCAATCAGGATGCCGCCAAAAGTAGACAGGGGATCTCCCGCCAGTGCGCCTGTCCAGGCATCTTCGATCCGCTCGCGCGAGGCCACTCCACATGCATTGGTATGTTTGATGATGGCAAAACTTGGTTCAGAAAATTCAAGCATCAGGCCCATGGCTGCATCCACATCAAGGAGGTTGTTATATGAAAGTGGCTTTCCTCCCAGCTGCTCAAAAATTTCTCCGGGATTTCCATAAAAGTATGCTTGCTGGTGGGGGTTTTCACCATAGCGAAGGGGATTGGCCTGCCTTACACTCTCCTTAAACACATTGAATTCACCCTGGTTCAGGTAATGAAAAATGGCCGTATCGTAATGCGAGGTAATATCCATGGCAGCAGCAGCCATCATTTTCCGGTCTGCCAGGGAGCTGTGCGCTTTTTGTTGCTCCAGCATAAGAGCCATTTTATCGAAATACTTTACCGAAGGGACCACAAGCACATGCTGGAAATTTTTTGCTGCAGCACGGACCAGGGATATTCCCCCAATGTCGATCTGCTCTGTAATTTCCTCATGAGATGCACCGGAGGCAAGGGTTTGCTCGAACGGATACAGGTCAACCACCACCATGTCTATGGCGTTCAACCCATAAGCATCCATATCATACTGGTCGCTGTCCAGTCCGGGCCGGCCGAGGATTCCGCCAAACACCAATGGATGCAACGTTTTAACACGGCCACCCAGTATCGAAGGGTAACCAGTTAAATCTTCCACGGCTTTGGCCGGAATTCCCAGCTTCCGGAGGTACGACAGGGTGCCTCCCGCAGACAATATTTCAATGTCAAAGGCATGCAACACTTGCGCAAGTTCTCTGACAGACTCTTTGTTATAAACAGATACCAGTGCCCTGGCATGCCGCTTATGATGCGTTGTATTCATTCACAAAAACACCTTATCTTTGCCCCCATAAAACTCCCCACGAAGTTAATTTAATTTTTCAGAAATGGCTTTTCACACCAAAGAAAAAAATTTTTCACGCAGATGGTTTGTTTCCTATGCCCTGATCACCATTGGCGCATTTATTATGGCAAGCGGATACGTACTTTTTATCAGCCCTTATAAGATCGTACCCGGCGGCGTGTATGGAATTGGCATCATCCTATACCACCTGATCGGCATACCGATAGGCTTAACGGGGCTGGCACTGAACATTCCGCTCACCATCATCGGGATCAGGTTGCTAGGGCCCCGTTTTGGCGTAAAGACTGTGGTGGGTTTTATCCTGGCATCCGTTTTTATTGACGGCATCGCATTCTTGTATGGCACAGAACCTCTGGTCGAAAACGACCCCCTGCTTTCTAGCATATTCGGGGGTGTTTTTCTCGGACTTGGGCTTGGCATGATCTTTAAAGCAAGGGCCACTTCGGGGGGTAGCAGCATCATTGCCATGGTAATGACAAAATACACCCGCATCCCGCTTGGTCAAAGCCTGATGGTCATTGACGCCATGATCGTATTTTTAGGACTTCTTTCATTCGGTGACTGGACCATTCCGCTGTATTCGCTCATTGTGATCTTCATCACAGGAAAGGTAATTGACATTGTTCTGGAAGGCTTTTCATATGAAAAAACCTTGTTTATTGTCAGCGACAAATATGAGGAGATTGCCGCAAAGATCCTGGAGGACCTTAACCGCGGCGGCACCTTCATTGAAGGCAAAGGCATGTACAAAAAAGATGAAAAGAAGATCATTTTTGTAAATGTGACACGCCGCGAAGTAGCCAT
>PXAA01000061.1 GCA_003567205.1 Bacteroidales bacterium | reverse complement strand
CTGAGATCCCTTATGACGAGGTGTACGATGAAGAGGTATTGTCGGGGATTTTGCCGCTTTATGACTGGTTGCATTTGCACCATGAGGATTTTACCGGGCAGTTCGGGAAATTCTGGCTGGCATTTCGTCATGCCGACTGGTATAGGGAAGACGTGCGACTGGCTGAGGAAATGGCACGTCGCCTGGGGTTTTCCCAGGTATCGGATCTGAAACTGTCTGTGGCAAAAAAAATCCGTGATTTTGTAGAAGGAGGCGGTTATATGTTTGCCATGTGCTCGGCCCCGGAAAGCATAGATATTGCCCTGGCGGCAGAAGGCGTCGATATCCTGCATGAAGTGTACAATGGCACCCCGCCCGATCCGGATGCCCAGGAAAGGCTTGATTATAGCCGCGCCTTTGCGTTTGAAAATTTTTACATTGTTCCGGAGCCGACTATTTACGAGAAATCCAATATTGATGTACCCAAGACCGGCAGAAACGAACGGACCGATTTTTTTACACTATTTGAGTTTTCGGCCAAATGGGACCCCATTTCAACCATGCTCACGCAAAATCATGAAACAGTCGTGAAAGGCTTTATGGGCCAGACCACCGCATTCCGTAGGCCGGTGATCAAACCGACAGTGACCATATTGGGCGAAAACCGCTCAAAGGATGAGGCACGCTACATCCACGGATCAAGGGGGAATGGCACATTTACTTTTTTGGGCGGGCACGACCCGGAAGATTACCGGCACCATGTGGGCGATCCGCCAACTGACCTGGACCTGTTCCCGAATTCACCCGGATACCGGCTGATCCTCAACAATGTGTTGTTTCCGGCTGCAAAACAGGAACCCTTGAAAACCTGGCTTATCCGGTAAGGTCAAAGGCGACGGGCTTTTCTTTTGTATTTCAGGAAGGCGTAAGGGTATTTGTTCTTTTCGTCTGCATCAAATTCTTCTATCGACACCAGTTCCCATTTTTCCGTATTGATATCCGGGAAAAAAGTATCCCCTTCGAAATTGGCGTATACCCTGGTAATGTATAAGCGGCGCGTATGGTGCAGCCCTATGGTCTGTTCGTAAATTTGTGAACCGCCTGCCACAAAAACCTCTTTCTCATCTTTTACCTGGTGCAGGGCGTCTTTGATGGAACCGGCAAGCTGACATCCCTGGGCGTCATAGTTCTTTTTACTGGTCAGCACAATGGTTTTGCGGCCTTTAAGGGGCTTGCCGATTGATTCGAAGGTTTTCCGCCCCATGATCAGCGTGTGCCCCATCGTAAGGTTTTTAAAATGTTTCAGGTCGGCAGGCAAATGCCAGATAAGCTTGTTTTCCCTGCCAATGACGTTGTTGTTGGCTACGGCTGCAATGAGTGCTAATTTCATGCGACATGGATTTGGTTTGTAAACAGTCAGATCTGAGTCAATCTGAAATTATACGGCCACCCGCGCCTTAATATGCGGATGCGGGTCGTATTCTGTCAGTTCAAAATGTTTAAAACGAAAATCAAAGACATTCGTGATTTCCGGGTTAATTTTCATGGTGGGCAGCGGGCGAGGTGTGCGGCTCAACTGCAGTTTTGCCTGTTCAATGTGGTTGAGGTAAAGATGGGCATCGCCAAAGGTGTGGATGAACTCCCCGGGCTTCAGCCCGCAAACCAGGACAATCATTTGGGTGAGCAGCGCATAGGAAGCGATATTGAAGGGAACGCCCAGAAAAATGTCGGCGCTGCGTTGATATAGCTGGCAGGAGAGTTTTCCGCCGGCTACATAAAACTGAAACATCACATGGCAGGGAGGGAGGGCCATTTTATCCAGCTCCCCGACATTCCATGCACTCACCATCAAACGGCGCGAGTCGGGATTTGTTTTAATCTGGTCAATCACAGCTGAGATCTGGTCGATATTCCCGTCTGCGGACGGCCAGCTTCGCCATTGACTGCCGTAAATCGGCCCCAGGTTGCCATTTTCGTCTGCCCACTCGTCCCATATGGAAACCCCATATTGGTTGAGGTATCTGATGTTGGTATCACCTTTCAGAAACCAAAGCAACTCATGAATAATAGACCGCAAATGCAGCTTTTTTGTAGTTACCAGCGGAAATCCATCGTTGAGGTCAAAACGCATTTGATGGCCAAACACACTCAGGGTTCCTGTGCCTGTACGGTCGTTTTTTTTTACCCCGTAGCGGAGCACATAATTTAGCAAATCAAGGTATTGTATCATATTTCATCCTTAATTAAGCAATTAACCCAAAATCATCCCCACAATGGCAGCACTCATCAAGCCGGCCAATGTACCCCCCAGCAAAGCTTTCAAACCAAACTGGGAGAGCAGCACCCGTCGTGTTGGTGCCAGTGATCCAATGCCGCCAATCTGGATGCCGATGCTGGCAAAGTTTGCAAATCCACATAGCAGGTATGTTGCCATAATGATGGATTTAGGGTCGGCGAAGGCATTGGCTTCTTTGAGTTCAGCCAGACTCACATATCCGATAAATTCTGTCATAATCACTTTTTCGCCAAGCAGCCTGCCCACCAGCGTGATGTCCGGGAGGCTGACCCCGATAAGCCACATGATGGGAGCAAAGGTGTAACCAAGGATGAATTGCAGTGACAAGCTGTCGTAACGGCCGTCGGTGGCTTCTGCAATCAAGGGGTTGAGGTTTACAAGATCACCCAATCGTCCGACAATGAAATTAAACATGGCTATAAAGGCAATAAATACGAGCAACATGGCTGCCACGTTGGCTGCCAGCCTGAGTCCCTCTCCGGTACCGTTGGTAATGGAATCCAGTATATTATCCCCGATCCTGTCTTTGGAGATCTCCATGGTTTTATCGATCTCTTCTGTTTGGGGGTACAATATCTTGGTGATCACCACGGCCCCCGGTGCGGCCATAATGGATGCGGCCAGTAAATGCTGGGCAAATATCAGCCGCTGTACCGGATCGTCACCTCCCAGAAAGCTTATATAGGCTGCCAATACCCCACCCGCCATTGTGGCCATGCCTCCGGTCATGACCAGCAGGATCTCTGAACGGGTCATGTTTGGGAGGTAGGCTTTGATCAGCAGGGGAGACTCTGTTTGCCCGAGGAAGATATTGCCGGCCACTGAAAGGCTTTCGGCACCTGACAGCCGCATGGCTTTGGTCATCAGCCAGGCCAATGCATAAACGATTTTCTGAATGATCCCCAGATAGAACAGAAGGCTGGTCAATGCAGAAAAAAAGATGATTGTTGGTAAGATCTGAAAGGCAAAGATAAAGCCAAACTTTTCCGTATCCATGATATCTCCGAACAAAAACACTGATCCAGCCCTGGTAAAATCGAGGATAACGACAAAAACAGAGCCTATTATCTCAAAGAAATACTGTACGGGAGGTACTTGCAATACGCCGATGGCCAACAAGATCTGTATCCCCAACCCGATGCCCACAACACGCCAGCTGATGGCCCGGCGGTTGGAACTGAAAACCCAGGCAATGCCTATGAGTACGAACATGCCAAGCAAACCCCGGAGAATGGATGTGATCCCGAACGAATATTCCGGAATCTCTACGGCGGTATGTCCGGTGGTTTCGGTGGTTTCCTGCGCCGGCTCAGCCTTTGTTGTATCCATGGGATTTTTTGACAGTGCATCGGTCACATGGATGTCGGGCAGCAGAGAACGCTCTGTTTGAATGGCGTCTGTCGCGCACCCACCCAGTAAAAACCCCAGCGCTATAAACAAAAACAGCAGGCCAAAAAGCTTCTTTATTTTATTCATCATGAGTGGTTTAGGAAAAAAATAGTGCATTGGCTGATCGCAGCGTTATTTCTTGCTTTTTCTTTTATTGATTTCGTCGCGGATCACGGATGCTCGTTCATAGGCCTCTGCATCAATGGCTTCCATAAGCTTCTTTTCCAGTTCTTTGAGTGTCATATTGCTGTACTGGTCGGTTGATTCCGCTGCTTTTCCAGTTTCTTTTGCTCCCGGTGGTGTTTCCGTATCAATGGGCTCATCGCCTTCCTGCATCACAATACCGGCAGCATTTAAAATGTTTTCGTAGGTGTAGATAGGGCATTTGAAGCGAACGGCAATCGCAACCGCATCGGAGGTTCTTGAGTCGATTTCAACTTCCTTGGCCCCGTCAAAGCAAATCAGTTTGGCAAAAAAGATGCCTTCGCTAAACTTGTAAATGATTACCTCCCTGATAGAAATATTGAAAGTGGTGGCAAAGTTTTTAAACAAGTCATGGGTCAGTGGCCGGCTGGGTTTCATCTTTTCGAGTTCGATGGCGATGGCCTGTGCCTCAAAACTGCCGATAATGATGGGCAGGCGACGTTTTTTGCCAGATTCGCCAAAAATCAACGCATAGGCCCCCGATTGCGACTGGCTGTATGAGATTCCTAAAATTTCGAGTTTGATTTTCTTCATAAGCGTGCCTCCTACAAAAAATGCCGGATAAATCAGCCGGTGCATCTGTCAAACACAAAAATACGTTTTTTTATTAAACCTGAACCTAACAATACAATGACACAACATCCTGCTTATTCAACAACAGCACCATCTGGGAAATCTAAAATCTGCAATGCAGGAACAGGAAGATTTATCCAAAGACAGACTTATGGTGTTTTGTGCCACTACATGGGATTAAATTTTTAAAAACCTTCAATGAAACACCATGAAAATGTTTGGGGATATAAATTAATATTTAATTTTGCTGCCATTCATGCAATTCCAATTATTTAATTAACCTTACAAAAAAACGAAAAATGCCTTCAATTTTTTGGTTGGTTCCAATCAGCTCTCTCATGGCACTGGGATTTGCCTGGTTCTTTTTCCGGCAAATGATGCGTATGGACGAGGGCACAGACATGATGAAAAAGATTGCTGACCACGTCCGAAAAGGTGCTTCAGCCTATTTGCGTCAGCAGTACAAAGTCGTAATCATCGTGTTTTTGGTCATCACGGTGATTTTTTCTTTTCTGGCCTACGGTTTGGGGGTTCAGAACAAATGGGTGCCCTTTGCCTTCATTACCGGCGGTTTCTTTTCAGGGCTTGCCGGTTTTTTTGGCATGAAAGCAGCTACATATGCTTCGGGCAGGGTGGCCAATGCATGCCGGAAATCACTAGATAGTGGTTTGCGGCTGG
>PXAA01000091.1 GCA_003567205.1 Bacteroidales bacterium | reverse complement strand
TTTTGTCCATCTCCACCAGCAACTGTCCTTTTGTAACCCGGCTGCCGATGTCGACATGAATTTTTTCCACACGCCCGGGCGAAGCCGGTGCAAGGTGTACCTCATCATAGGCTTGCAAATGAGCGGTATATGTAGCACTTCTGGCAATCGTACTATAATCCAGCGTCATTACCCTTACAGGTTCAACGCCATCATCATTGTCTGATTCGTATTGCGAATCGCCTGATCCTGAACAGGCATAAAGGAATATGCTCAAGACAGGAATAAAAAGAATTGCTTTGCTGTTCATTGTTTTTCTCATTAAGTATTTATGTAAACTCGTTCTTTTTTATATAACGCCACACATGCAAAACGGTGCAAGCTATAATGAATTCAGCAGCCTGTCCATTTCCAGGTGTGCTTCCAGCAATTGAAGCGTGGCAGAGATATAGCTGTTCCCGGCTTGCAGGTAGTTGTTGTTTGCCGTAGTCAGGTCAAGGCTTGACACCAGGCCCTGCTGGTATTTATTGTTTATGTTGTCATACACCCGTTTGGCCACAAGCATATTGGTTTTTTGGCTTTCATATTGCTCCAGGGCATTGTTCAGGTTGTACCGCAACTGTTTTTCCCGGATCATCAATTGTTCGTAGAGCAGGGCTTTCTGGTTTTCGGCCATTTGTAAGTTAATCCTGGCCTGGTTGACCCTTGCCCGTCTTGCTCCGCTCGAAAAAATCGGAATGCTGACATTGAGCCCGATTACATGGTTTGGGGTAATGTCGAATTCCGGTTTCAACAGCTTCTCGGTAAAATTGTAAAACCCTGCGATGGTCGGAAGGTAAGCCGCCCTTTCCATATTGACCTGTTTTTCTGCCATGTCTGTTTGAAGTGCCATCAGCCGGTAATTGGGATTTTGCCCGATAGAAAAAGGTTTAACCAGGCTGCCTTCGAAATCTGATCGTTCAACAATGCTTTCCAATTCGTCGGTAAGCACCACAGGGACGTCTGCATGAAGCCCCATTTGCATCCGAAGCATGTTCAAAGAGAGTGTAACCTGTCTTCCGGCCGCCCGCAAAGCATCTTCGAGCATAACCACCTGCACCGACAATTGGTCATAGTCCACTTCTTCGGCTATGCCCACATCCACCATGGCCCTTGTTTTATCAAGCAGGCTCTTTAAATTTACGAGGTTTGCAGCCACCTGGCTTTGGTGTTTTTCAGAGATAAGACTTAAATAATACGCCTGGGTCACCTGTGCCAGAATATCTGTTTCGCTTTGCTCCAGGCTTGTTTCGGTAATTTCTTTGTATAGCTTCGCCGACCGGACACCCACGATATAGCTTCCGCTAAAAACAAGCTGGCTGAATGATACAGCAAGGTTGCTGGTCGGATTGAACTCTATCTCAAAACCCGGCATGGCCCCCAGCGTTGCCGTTGACCCGAAAAAGTTTGAATAATCTACGGTGGCATTTACCTGGGGCAATCCCTGGGCAATGGTTTCCTTAAGCCGCGCCTCCGCTTCGTCAATAGCCAATCCGGCATTCAGCAGGTTCCTGTTGTGTTCCAGGGCATAATGCCGGGCACTGTCCAGGCTCAGATGCATTTCAGTTTGCGCCATGCCAGTCGAAATACCTCCGGCCAACATACAAAGCAGGGCAAACATCTTCATGAAAACAATCTTTTGCATTGTAAGGCTTTTATAAATGATTAAACTTTTGGTAAACATATTCATCTGCATACTGCTTTATGTTAATAAGACACATATGCATTATGGTTGGTATTATAAAACAGGTCTTTTATTTCCTGCAATCCTTTTTCGGTGGCCAGGCCCCTTAAAAAACCGATGATGATGTGCCTTAACAGATCCGTACGTGGATAGCGTTCAGGTGGAAATAGTTCTACATCCGACATCAGGTCAACATGGGCGTTCAATAGTTTGCTGGCAATTTCGGGTTCGGCATCCTGCCGTAAATACCCTTGTTTGATGCCTTCAGCGATCAATTGCCTGGTATACGCATCACGTTCTTTAATCAGTTCCAGCACCTGATTGTTCCAGATGTTCGGATGGAGTTTTTTCAGCTCATTAACAAAATTCGGATGGTAATCCTTCAGGCGCATCAGGGTCAGGCGAAAATGGCGATGCACCACCTCCAGCGCATTTCTTGCCCCTTGTTCGATCTCCTTCCTTTCTTTAAGATATTCCTGGTAATGCAGGTTGATGCATTGCACCAGCAAATCTTCCTTGTTGGAATAATGCTCATAGAGTGTACGTTTTGAAATGCCCAGCGACTCGGCCACGTCATTCATGGTTACCGTGCGGATGCCGTTCTTAAAAAACAGCTTCATTGCCTGATGGCGTATTCTTTCTTTTATATCCATAACAATCAGTTGTTTGCATAAAACCCGTTTGGTTTTCCGGGTTTTTTACGGTTCATTGATGTGCTCAAAATTCATGCCATTCTGCTAAATACATCCCGGGGATTTTACAAAAGTAGGAAAACCCCAAAAACCATTTGGGTTTTTTGGGGTTTTTTAACGTTCTCGTTAGGAAAAATCTATTTTACGGCGGGGACTCAACCCCCGTAATTGGTAATTTTTTCGGTAAGCTGAAAGTCGAAATCAGGGTATTCGTATATCGACATACGAGGTTCGGTTTCTCCGATGGAATAGCCCCATATGCTTTCGTAATTGGCCTTGTCTTCGCCCATTTGTTCCAATTGATCGAGGTATTTGGCAATGGATTTGGATTCGATAATCACGAATTTGCCCAATTTGTCGATTACGGGACTGTGAACACGCGTATGATCATGGTCGAACTCAAGGATACGCCGTCCGTCTGTTGTAATGCCAATGACCCGGTAGGTCATGCTTTTCCCAACACCGGGTAAATTGAGTACGTTCCTGTCGGTGGCCAGGAACGGGATGCCCGCATCCTGACGCAGTTTGTCAATGTTCTCCACCATGTTTTCAGCATCCAGCGGAAATGAGCGGATCTGTTTCCGGTATTCCACAGGGATCTCCCCGATTTGTTTTTCTTCCATTTGTTCCTGGGCTGAACGGGCATTGGTGGCAAATTTGAACGCATTCTCCTGATAGCCCTTTACCGAAAAGGTATAATATGACAATACCCCCACATCGTTGAGTACCTGGCGGAGTTTGTTGGTATGGCCGCGACGGCTGGCCGGGGCAGTAAATACCAGTTGGTTGGTAACGGTCCAGCCGGCGGCGATTAGTCGCAGCAAACCGTGTTTTGCTTCGGGGGTCACCTCCATGGGCGACTGAAAATGTGTTTGGATCACAAATTGCCGGATGCCCACCTTCGAGGCCTTCTCCTTGAACTCAGCAAGGATCTGTGCCAGATTTTCGGTAATGCGCTGCGGCAGGTAAACCGGCAAACGCGTACCAAGCCTTATACGCTGAATTTCTGCGTGTTTTTCACCATCTGCCAGGGTTTCGTTCTTTTTCTTCTTCCTGACGGCCATTTCATACACGGCGTTCAATATTTTCTCCATAGATTTATCGGAGCTCATCAGGGCATCCCCTCCGGTAATCAGGATGTCGCGAAGCTGGGAGTCGTCTTCCCAGTATTTCATGATCATCGCCAGTTTGTCGTTCCACGACTCTTTGGGTAGGAGTTTGTCGAGGTTGAAGTTCAGGTTCCCGCGCTGGAAGTCGTACATGCGCTGGCAGGAAGCACACAATCCGGCACAGGCACGGCCCATGGTGTCGGGGATCATGATGGCCACTTCAGGGTATCGACGATGAATGTTATAGCTGTTGGGTAACAACCAACCGGCGGCATTGGGTTTGCCCGGTTCCACAATGTCTTCTTTTTCCCATGCCACAATGTGGCCAAACTCATCCACCAATTCTTTCGAATAGATCACGTAATAACGTATGGCCAGGTCTTTGCCAAATGCAAATTCCGGAACATCCACGTTAAGCAACGACAAATAATAAGGGTTTACAAAGAAAGGGATTCCACTTTTGCGGGCCCTGTGCAGCAGGGCCATGGTCTCCTCGCCCAACGAATACCCAAGCATCTCGTTCAGGGTGTCGGGGTCACGCACTGCGAACTTCAGATGAAACAGGTGGTTATCCCACCATTCATTCATCAAACGAAGCTTCTCATCCTTCGATGCTTCTTCCGGAAACACAAAGCGCTTGCTTTGCATAATGCCTTTGTCGATCTTATCAATAATAACCCGTAGAATGCGCTCCTTGTTCGCCTGGCGGATTTTCACCACCCTGGGGTCCAGTCCCGAAGGATGGACATTCATCCACTCCATGACCTGTTGGCGCGATGGGGTTTTCCGTTTTGTCTTGCCTTTGAATTGTCTGAAAAGGTAGAGCATATCCTGAAAGAAACCTGCTGAAGCCCCGGTTTCTTTTCCGCGGGCTGCCTGCCACAGAATGCTGAAAGGCTCGTTTTGAACCCTTGCGCCCCTAAGATTCAGGTCTTTGTATGACGATCCCTCATGATCCAGGTAATCGAGCAATCTGATGGCCGCATAATCTTGCCACCCGAGCTTTGACAAGGCCTCATGCCCTTCTGTTTCAAAACGGTAAAAACGAAAGGCACCGGGGTTGGCCTCCATATATTCATTGGCCATCTTCCGGATTCCGCGGGCAAAGGCCGCTGCATCCGGTGATTCCTCCGCAAGCTGCCCCAGGTCAGGATTTTCATTCAGGATTTTTTTCAGGATCTGCGCTGCTTTTGCTGAAGATTTTGTTTTTGTGTGGGTATGGTTATTGATTATAACAGACATAATATGATGTATCTTGTTTTATGACAAAGATAAGCAATTTTGGGCAAAAAGAAAAGCTGATGGGGTGGACAGACTACCTAAGTGCTTTATTAACAACCTTTAACGATGGGTCAATTACGATGGCCACCAGGGCGAACAGAAGCAAAAGGGCAAGGTGTGCCGGATACATCCAGAGAGCAGGAAGCCCGGCAGTAAAATAACTTATAAAATATACCCCAAGGGCGGTGGCAATCAAAAGGAATACCCTGCCCACCCTGTAGGGAATTTTATAATGTTTTTGCCCGAAAAAGTATGATAGTACCGCCAGGGAAAAATAGCACACCAGGGTGGCCCAGGCCGATCCGTGGTAGCCAAACCGGGGGATCCACCAAATGTTCAGGATGATGGTGATGGCGGCACCAACCACGGCAAACCAGG
>PXAA01000080.1 GCA_003567205.1 Bacteroidales bacterium | reverse complement strand
TCCCATCCTTCCGTCGCTCGTATCCATGGCCGAGACCCTACAGCGCCTTGCCATGGAGCCGAGTCGGCGAACCGGGGAATTCGTGTTCTGGGCCGACACCGCGGCGAGCCTGACCCGATTGGGCCTTGGTGTGCTGATCAGCGCATCGCTTGGGCTGGTGATCGGTACGGTTACCGGGCTGATCCCCTACGTAAACCGAACACTGGCCGGCTTTGTTGCGGCGCTCTCCATGGTTCCGCCGCTGGCGGTGCTCCCCATCCTGTTTATCGCCTTTGGTGTGGGAGAACTGGCCAAGGTGATGCTGATTATTTTTGGCATTGCTCCGTTTATCGCCCGGGATATTCAGCAACGTGTTGAAGAGCTGCCCCCAGAACAGCTGGTGAAGGCCCAAACACTGGGGGCATCCACCTGGCAGATCCTGCTGCGAGTGGTCTTGCCGCAGGTTATGCCCCGGTTGCTCGACGCAACTCGGCTGGCGCTGGGGGCGGCCTGGCTGTTCCTGATTGCATCCGAGGCCATCGCGGCCACGGAAGGGCTCGGCTACCGGATCTTTCTCGTCCGGCGTTATCTCGACATGGCCACCATCCTCCCGTATGTGGTCTGGATCACGCTACTGGCGTTCCTGTTCGATTTCGCCCTGCGCAAGGCCAACGCCTTTTTCTTCCCCTGGTACGGGAACCGGAGCACCAAATGACGGCGGTTGCGGCGAAGAAGGTCTGGAAAGAGTACGGCCAGGACGTGGTGCTCGAGAACGTGGACCTGCAGGTGCAGACCGGCGAGTTCGTGACCATCGTGGGGTCTTCGGGGTGTGGCAAGACGACTTTCCTGCGGATGCTGCTGGGCGAAGTGCGGCCCACGCGCGGAGAACTGCTGCTGGATGGCAGGCCCATGCCCGACGAGCCTGGGCCCGACCGTGGCGTCGTGTTTCAGAAGTACTCGCTTTTCCCGCATTTGTCGGCGCTGGGCAACGTCATGCTCGGGGAGGCATTCGAGCGGTCCCCGTGGATCGGGCATCTCTTCGGCAGGAAACGTCGAACGGCGCGTGAACGGGCCATGGGCATGCTAGAAAGCGTCGGCTTGGGGCATGCCGCGGACAAGTACCCAAGCGAACTCTCGGGAGGTATGCAGCAGCGCCTCGCGATCGCCCAGGCATTGATGAAGGACCCGCGAGTCCTATTGCTGGACGAACCCTTTGGCGCGCTGGATCCGGGTATCCGCAAGGATATGCACGCCCTGATCCTGGATCTCTGGCGCCGCACGGGTATCACGATCTTCATGACCACCCATGACCTCAAGGAAGGCTTTGATCTTGGTACCCGGCTTCTGGTGTTCGACAAGGTGCGCTACGACCCTCAGGCGCCGCACGCCTACGGCGCCAGGATTACTTACGACATTCCGCTTGGACACACCAACGAAGAGACCTGGCGGGAAATCCGCGAGTCCGTCGGGCCGGGAGATGCGGCGGTGGAAATCGAGGCCCCACTTGAATGAAGGAGGAATTGACATGATTGCGACACCCGTAGCCGAGCAGCGGGTCGTCCTTCGGGACACCGTTCCCGGTGGGCGGTACTGGTCCATGGTCCTGAAGCGCGGTTTCACCTTGCGCATGATCGATCGTGACGGAGGTGCCAATGTATCCATGCTTTTGTTCAACCCGGCCAATCCGCTCGAGCGGTACAACATGGCGGATACTCTCAAGGGGCAGCACACGTCGCGTTTGACGCGCGGCAACATGCTCTATTCCGACATGGGTCGGGTAATGCTTTCGATCGTCGGCGATACCGTGGGGTGGCACGACACGATTGGTGGTGTGACCGATGCCGAGATGATTCGGCGCCAGTACGGTGAGGCGTCCTATCAGGAACACCACAACGCGTTTTTTCGCGACGGTCGCGAGCTGTTTCTGATCGAGCTTGGCAAGTGGGGGCTCGGCAAGCGGGATCTGGTGCCCAATGTCAACTTCTTCAGCAAGGTTTACGCCGACACGGATGGCCGCATGACGTATGTGCCCGACCATAGCCAGGCGGGCGATGCCGTCGATCTGCGCGCCGAGATGGATACGCTCGTGGTTTTTAATACCGCCCCGCACCCGATGGCGCCGGGCGATCACTATGCGCCAGGTACCGTGGATCTCCTTGTCTACCGGAGCGAACCGGTGCGCGACGACGATTACTGCATCCATTACCGGCCGGAGAATGCCCGTGCCTACGCCAACACGCTCATCGCTAACTGCCAGGAGTATTCGACATGAGTGGCAAGAATCTGGTTGAGAGTCACTTCAACCCGGACGACGCGGTATTGCGTCAGGTGGTGCCGGCGGGCGAGCCGTGGCTGGGCGAGCTGAAGAAGGGGCAGACCCTGCGCATCCTGGACCTGGAGGGAAATCAGGCCGCAGACACGATCTTCTACAGTCTCGCGAATCCGCAGGCCGAGAAATACAGCGCAATCGAGACCGTGCGTAATCAGAGCAATGTCTATCTGACGACCGGGTCGGAGCTGCGCTCCAACGAGGGCAACGTGATGCTCACCATTACCGCCGACACGTGTGGACGCCACGATACGCTCGGCGGCGCCTGCTCGGCGGAATCCAACCAGATGCGCTATGCACTGGACAAAAAGCCCATGCATTCCTGTCGTGACAGTTTCCTCCGAGCGATCCAGGACAGTCGATACGGACTCACCAAGCGCGACATTGTCCACAACATCAATTTCTTCATGAATGTGCCGCTGACCCCCGAGGGTGGATTGAGTTTCGAGGACGGGATCTCGTCGCCAGGCAAATATGTGGAGATGCGTGCCGAGATGGATGTGATTGTCCTGGTATCCAACTGCCCCCAGCTCAACAATCCCTGCAATGCCTACAACCCGACTCCGATCGAGATGCTGATCTGGGAGTGAGCAGAGCCGAGGCCGCGCGTAATGGCGTCCGGCCCGACTGATGCCAAAAGTCTGACCAAGAGATCCGCCGCCGGGGACGACCCTGGCCATCGGCGAAGTGACTGCGGGACGACCCGCCCGACAGGGAACCGGAACGCCATGTTCAGTAAGGTCCTGATCGCCAATCGCGGCGCGATTGCCTGCCGCATCATCCGCACGTTGAAACGGCTCGGCGTGCGCTCCGTCGCGGTCTACAGTGACGCCGACCGTCATTCTTTGCATGTGCGTCATGCCGACGAGGCCGTTCACATCGGCGCGGCCGCCGCCAGCGCTTCGTACCTTGATGCCGAACGGATCCTGGAGGCCGCAAGGCAGACCGGGGCCGAGGCCATCCACCCCGGCTACGGCTTTCTCTCCGAGAATGCGGACTTTGCCGAGGCGTGCGAGGCGCAGGGAATTGCCTTTATCGGTCCCACCGGGCAGCAAATGCGCGACTTCGGTCTCAAGCACACGGCGCGTCGCCTGGCGGAGGAGAACGGTGTGCCGATGCTCCCCGGAACGGGCCTGCTGGAGACCGAGGAAGAGGCCGTGGACGAGGCGCGGCGCATTGGCTACCCCGTCATGCTCAAAAGCACTGCCGGCGGCGGCGGCATCGGTATGCAGTTATGTACGGATGAAGTGGCACTCCGGCAGGTTTATGACTCGGTCCGACGCCTTTCGCAGAACAACTTTTCCAACAGCGGGATCTTTCTGGAGAAGTTTGTGCAGCATGCGCGTCACATCGAAGTCCAGCTCTTCGGTGACGGAAAAGGGGCGGTGATCGCTCTTGGCGAACGTGATTGCTCCCTGCAGCGCCGTAACCAGAAGGTTGTCGAAGAGACCCCCGCGCCGAATATTGACCAAGAGGTCCGCGCGGCATTGCTGGAGGCAGCCGAAACGCTGGGTCGCGGCGTGAACTATCGCTCGGCGGGAACGGTGGAGTACATCCTCGATGCGGACACCGGTGCGTTCTATTTCCTCGAGGTGAATACGCGCCTCCAGGTCGAGCACGGTGTCACGGAAGAGGTAACCGGGATCGACCTGGTGGAGTGGATGGTGCGTAGCGCCGCCGGGGATCTGCCATCGATCGAGGCCCTTCGGCCGGATGGGCCAAGCGGTCATTCGATCCAAGTCCGAATCTACGCGGAGGATCCTGGCAAGAACTTCCAACCTGCCACAGGCCTGCTCACCGAGGCGCGTTTCCCGGACAGCGTGCGGGTCGAAACGTGGGTCGAGCCGGGCAGCGAGATCTCGCCCTGGTACGACCCGATGATTGCGAAGCTGATCGTTTACGCGGAGGATCGGCCGACCGCGATGGATGCCATGCGTGTGGCCCTCGCCGCTACCGAATTGCACGGGCTGGAGACCAATCTGCATTACCTGCGTCAGATCGTGGCGGACAAAGCTTTCGTGCGCGGCGAAGTGACGACGCAATATCTCAATGGTTTCGCCTATGACGCGCCCACCATCGATGTATTGGGAGCGGGTACCCAGACTACAGTTCAGGACTGGCCCGGTCGGGTTGGCTACTGGGATATTGGTGTCCCGCCCTCGGGGCCGATGGATAGCCTTGCCTTCCGTCTCGGTAACCGGATCGTCGGTAACAATGAGGAGGTCGCCGGCCTGGAGTTGACCGTGACCGGTCCGACCCTGCGTTTCAACACCGACGCTGTTATTGCCCTGACCGGTGCCGCCATGCAGGCTCGCATCGATGGTGAGCAAGCCGTGTTCTGGAAGCCCATCGCGGTCAGGGCGGGGCAGACCCTTAAGCTCGGCTCGGTACAGCAGGCGGGGACTCGGGCCTATTTGCTCGTTGCCGGCGGTATTGATGTCCCGTTGCATATGGGAAGCCGCGCGACGTTCACGCTGGGGCAGATGGGCGGACACGGCGCGCGTGCTTTGCAGGCTGGCGATGTACTGCACATCGGACGGACTGGGGGCGAGAGGCCCTCTACGCTTGGGGCGGAAATCATTCCCGAATATGGGCACCACTGGGTGATCCGGACGATTTACGGCCCCCATGGCGCCCCGGACTTCTTCACCCCGGAGGATATCGAGGCTTTTTTCGGTACCGACTGGGAGATCCACTACAACTCCAGTCGAACCGGCGTGCGTCTGGTGGGGCCCAAACCTCAGTGGGCTCGGGAGGACGGTGGAGAAGCGGGTCTCCATCCCTCCAACATCCACGACAATGCATACGCGATCGGCACCATCGACTTTACCGGCGATATGCCGGTAATCCTTGGCCCGGATGGCCCGAGCCTGGGCGGATTTGTGTGTCCCGCAACGATCGTCGCTGCTGACCTTTGGAAGATCGGTCAGGTCCGGCCTGGCGATACGGTGCGTTTTGTTCCCGTCTCGCTGGCCGATGCGAATCGTCTCGAGTCCAACCAGGAGGCCGTCATACGGACTTTGCGGCCCGTAGAGAGCCGTATCGAACCAGTGGGCCACATCACGACGCCGATCCTCAAGGAGGAAAGCGGTGGCGGCCACCCGTTGGGG
>PXAA01000127.1 GCA_003567205.1 Bacteroidales bacterium | reverse complement strand
TCCATCCCCGGGGTGGCAGGCTTGCGGATTACCACATTCCCCACATGGTCTGTCTGCGTTTCCAGGCCAAGCGTTTCACCGACGCCCTTTACGTATTCCACAATGGCCGCTTCTTTCTTGGATGGATGCGGAATGCCGCAGATATCTTCAAAATATTTCCACAAAGATGTTGGCTCAAGATGATTCAGTGCCTTACTCATATAAAAAAACAATTTTTAGAGTTAAAAAATATGTAATGATCGCCGGCAAATATAGCACTTTAAACTAAAAAAACCGCAAGGCTTACACATTGCGGTTCAAAACCTTTGTCTTTTTTTGTCTGTCCGTTTCTCAGCCGGTAATAATCTGCGCGGTATGGTCTTTGGTTTGCACTTTTTCGATGACTTCCATAATCTTGCCTTTTTCGTCAATCACAAAGGTGGTGCGGTGTATTCCCAAAAAATCGCGGCCCATGAATTTCTTGGGTCCCCATACTTGGTATGCTTTAAGGATCTCTTTATCTATGTCTGCTATCAGGGGGAAGGGCAGGTTATTCTTTTCGATGAACTTTTTGTGTGACTTCTCACTGTCGGCACTCACACCAACCACTTTATAGCCTTTCTCCAGGAGCAAGTCGTAATTGTCGCGCAGGTTGCATGCCTGGGAGGTGCAACCCGGCGTGCTGTCTTTAGGGTAGAAATACAATACAAGCTTGTATCCTTTAAAATCATCCAGGGAGATAATATTTCCATCCTGGTCTTTGCCTTTGAATTCGGGGGCTTTATCGCCTGTCTTTAACTTTGTCATGGTTTTTTTGGTTTGTGTTTACATTGGTTAACATGATCGTGAAACGAATACAGGGTTTTTTTGTTCAGTGTTATGTCAAAAGCTTACAAGGTCAAGGGGTGTTTTTTGCAAAGTATTTGCAGGCCCGGGTGAGTAGACAGATATTACACCTGGGCTTGCGTGCCAGGCAGACGTAGCGGCCGTGCAATATGAGCCAGTGGTGGGCAATGGACACCTGGTGTTTCGGTATGTGTTTAAGCAATTGCCTCTCTGTTTCGAGCGGGGTTTTGGCATTGGTAGTGAGCCCGATGCGGGCGGCTACGCGGAACACATGCGTATCGACGGCTAGTGCGGGTTTCCGGTATACAACCGAAGCGATCACATTGGCGGTCTTGCGCCCAACGCCGGGCAGTTTCATCAGGTCGCTGACCTCATCCGGGACCACCCCGCCAAAATCATTAATGAGGGTGTTGGCCATGCCGATCAGGTTACGGCTTTTGTTGTTGGGATATGAACAGCTTTTGACCAGTTCGTAAACTTCTTCCTGTGAGGCCGCTGCCAGTGATGTGGCTTCCGGAAAACGGTCGAAAAACGCCGGGGTGATCATATTCACCCGCTTGTCGGTACACTGCGCCGATAAAATAACTGCCACCAGCAACTGATAGGGGTCTTTGTAGTGCAGCTCCGTTTCGGCTACCGGCTGATGGGTGGCGAAATAGCTGAGGACATATTCGAAACGTTCTTTTTTATTCATACCTTTTCAACAACTCAACATTGCTAAAATATGCATTTTTTGGTCGCCAGCGGCCTGATATATCCAATTTATTGCCTATTTTCGAAGCGTTATTTAGCGTCTGCAGTGCGGTGAGACCGATCACCGGGTGCTAATTATGCGTATCATAAAACAATTACTAAACCAATCGTGTCAAGCCCATGATAAACCAGGCCCTGATTAATCCAGGAAGTATTGTAGTGGTTGGAGGCTCAAACAATACCGCAAAACCCGGAGGCAAGGTTTTGAAAAACCTGATCGATGGCAAATTTGCCGGCGATCTGTATGTGATAAACCCTAAAGAAAGTGAGGTCCAGGGTATTAAAAGTTACAGTGATGTGTCCGGTTTGCCACAGGCAGACCTTGCCATCATTGCCATTGCCGCCCGCTTTGTGCCCGATACGGTAGAAGCGCTGGCACATCATAAAGGTGCCCGGGCATTCATAGTGTTCTCAGCCGGCTTCAGTGAGGAAAGCGATGAAGGTGCTGCCATGGAAAAAAAGCTGGTGGAAACTGTCGACGGAGTCAATGGCGTACTGATCGGACCAAATTGCACCGGGGTGCTTACACCCAGTCACCACAGCATGTTTACCTATCCCATCCCGAAACTGGATCCGCGGGGTTGTGACTTTGTTTCGGGTTCAGGGGCTACGGCATGTTTCATTATGGAATCAGGCATTCCCAACGGGCTTACTTTTGCCAATGTGTTCTCTGTGGGCAACAGTGCCCAGATGGGGGTGGAGGAGGTGGTGAAATACTGGGATGAGTCATTTGACCCGGAACACAGCTCCCGCATCAAACTATTATATATTGAAGATATTTCTAAACCCCGTTTGCTGCTGCATCATGCGTCTTCACTAATTCGTAAGGGCTGCCGGATCGCAGCAGTGAAGGCTGGTAGTTCAGAGGCTGGCAGCCGTGCGGCTTCGTCGCATACCGGGGCGCTAGCCAGTCCGGACGTGGCGGTTGACGCACTATTCCGCAAGGCGGGTATCGTACGGTGTTATGGCCGTGAAGACCTGATTGCGGTGGCGTCGGTGTTTACTTATCCAGCTTTGAAAGGAAAAAACCTGGCTGTGATTACCCATGCCGGCGGACCGGCGGTCATGCTTACCGATGCCCTGTCGGAAGGCGGGCTCAATGTGCCACCCATCGAAGGCCCTGCCACCAAAGAATTGCTGACGCATTTGTTTCCGGGTTCGTCCGTTTCTAATCCCATCGACTTTCTGGCTACCGGTACGGCAGAGCAATTGGGCATCATCCTGGATTATACCGACAACCACTTCGGCCATATAGACGGTATGGTTGTGATCTTTGGTACCCCTGGACTGTTTCCGGTCGATGATGTATATGATGTGCTCGATCAGAAGATGCGCACTTGCAACAAGCCGATTTACCCGGTGCTTCCCAGCATACTTACTGCGCGAAGGGAAGTAGATGACTTCATTGCCAAAGGCCGTGTGAACTTTCCCGACGAGGTGGTGCTGGGTGAGGCGCTTTCGCGTGTGTACCTTGCGCAGCTGCCGCTGACAGGCGGTAATGCGGGCCCGCTGGTAGACCAGCAAAAAATTCGATCTGTGCTTGATCGCGCAGTTGACGGCTATCTGGCCCCGGAGGCCGTTCAGGCCCTGCTTGATGCTACGGGTATTTTCCGGGTTGCGGAAGCAGTGGTCAGCACCCTGGATAACGCCATTGACGCTGCAGAAAGATTGGGTTTTCCGCTGGCCATGAAGGTGGTGGGACCTGTACATAAGTCAGACGTGGGCGGGGTGGTGCTCAACGTAAAAGACACAGAAGGGGTGGCTGATGAGTTTGAGCGTATGATACAGATCAAGGGTACCACGGCTGTGCTGATGCAGCCGATGCTCTCCGGCGTGGAGCTTTTTGCCGGCGGCAAACGGGAAGAAAAGTTCGGGCACATGGTTTTGTGCGGTATGGGGGGCATATTTATAGAAGTGCTCAAGGATGTTTCCATTGGCTTGTGCCCCATTCGTAAAGAAGAAGCCCTTAGGATGATAGCCGGCCTGAAAAGCCGAGCCATACTGGAAGGGCTGCGCGGCCAGGAAGGTGTCGATGTAGAGGGCTTTGCAGAAATCCTGGTGAGACTCTCTGCTTTGATGGAAGCCGCTCCAGAGATCTTCGAGATGGACCTGAACCCCTTGCTTGGTAAAAAAGACCAGGTGGTTGCTGTAGATGCACGGATCAATATTATTAAATAGTTCACCAACCAATCTACAATTCAAAATGCTTGTCCGCATCATTGTACTTTCCCTTTATGCCCTGATGATCATTTATGTGGGTATTCGTGGATTTCGTAGAACAAGAACCTTTAACGATTTTTATCTCGGCGGGGGTAATGTCGGACCGTGGATGACTGCTTTTTCTTATGGAACAGCATATTTCAGTGCGGTGTTGTTTATCGGTTTTGCAGGAAACATAGGTTGGAATTTTGGTTATTCGGGTTTATGGATTGCACTGGTGAATGCCCTGTTGGGTGTACTTGTGGTTTGGTGGCTGGTGGGGATGCGACTGAAGGATGCTGCTGCGAAATACGGGGCCAGCACCCTCCCCGATTTCCTGAACAAACGGTACACTTCTCCGGAACTGAAACTGCTGTCGAGCCTGGTTATTTTTGTTTTTATGATCCCTTATACAGCAGCGGTTTTTATGGGGCTGTCATACCTTTTTACCTCTAATTTCAATATTGAATACTGGCATGCCCTGGCCTTCATTGGTTTTTTTACAGCCTTATACATGGTGCTGGGCGGCTATAAATCCATGGCCATGATCGATTTGATGTTTGGAATGATCATGGCTGTAAGTGTAATTATTTTGTTATTCAGCACCCTTGAACAGGGAGGAGGTCTTGCACAGATTACATTTGAACTTCGCCAGATTGACCCTAAACTTACTCAACCGGTGGGTCCCCCGGGTTGGTGGCCACTGCTTTCGCTTGTGCTGCTTACCAGTATGGCGCCTTTTGCCATGCCCCAGCTCATGCAAAAGTTTTTTGCCATCAAGGACAAATCCGCTGTGAAGCGTGGTATGGTGGCTTCCACTTTGTTTGCCATCCTGATTGGCGGGGTGGCTTACTTCGTCGGCTCAACGTCGAGGGTTTTCCTTAACCCTATTGTGGCCCCTGCTGCATTTGATACAGGCGGTCAGCCAATCTACGATATTCTGATGCCCGAACTGCTGACAAATGTAATACCGGTGTCGCTTGGTGTGATCATTTTGCTGCTGATCTTGTCGGCATCCATGTCAACCCTTGCTGCTTTGGTACTGGTATCAAGTTCCACCTTTGTAAAGGATTTCTACCAGGGGTTTATCAGCAAAAAAGTCAAAGACAGCACCATGACCCTGCTGATGCGTTTGATGAGCACCCTGTTTATCATATTGTCCGTTGTCATGGCCTATATGAATATTGATAGCATAGTGGCCATTCTGGGCATTTCATGGGGTGCCCTGGGTTCATTTTTCCTTGGTCCGTTTGTCTGGGGGCTGTATGGAAAAAATGTCAGGCGAAGCGGTGCCATTGCTGCCGGGGTCGGCGGGTTATGTACCTGCCTGTTTTTATATGCCACCGGAATGCCCTCCCCTCAGGCCGGCACCATCGGTATGCTGGCATCACTGGTCCTGAACCCGCTGGTCAGCTCTGTGCCTCGTTTGAATTCCAGAACAGTAAAACACACTCCCCGTTAAAAAACCAATACATCGGTCATTATGAAACATGTCCTGTATATTGTATGTCTTTTTATACCGCTGATCGTTTTTCCTTCACAACCGGATTCTGTGGCCGGATCTGATAAAGTTTCCCGGGTCTCGATGGATATAAGCGGGTTTGTACGGTCAGACTTCTGGGTTGACAGCCGCGCGGTGGTTCAGGCCAGGGAGGCGATTTTTTCGCTATATCCTGAAAACATATTATTGGATGAAAACGGAAAAGACATTCATGGTGACCCGGTATTCAATTTCTCTGCCATTGCCACCAGGTTTACAAGCCGTTTTCAGGGTCCTGATGCCTTTGGTGCACAGGTAAATGCACTGGTTGAAGCAGATTTTACCGGGGTCACCAATGCCGACATCAACGGTTTTCGTTTAAGGCATGCTTATGTGGATATGCAATGGGAACATTGGGGCCTTATGCTGGGACAGTTCTGGCATCCCCTGTTTGTGGCAGAGGTTTTTCCCACCGTTGTGTCTCTGAATACGGGTGTGCCTTTTCAGCCTTTTATCCGGAATCCACTGGCCACCATACGGTTCCAAAAAGACTTTTCAAGGTGGATGTTTTCCCTGGTCGGGCAGCGCGACAATGCGAGCGATGGCCCCGGGGGTGTCAGCTCTGAATATTTGCGGAACGCTTTACTTCCTAACGTCCATTTGCAATGGACCGGTTTTTTTGAGCATTCCACCATAGGTTTCGGTGCTGATTATAAGATTTTGCGCCCGAGGCAAATCACGGCAAATAACCTCTATACCGATGAACATATCGGTACATACGCATTGTTGGCGTATGGACGGTATTTCGATGATTGGTGGGATATAAAGGCCAAAGTCATTTATGGTCAGAACCTGAGTGAACATTTGCTGATGGGAGGTTATGCCGAAAGTTATATTGATCCTGAAACCGGTTATGTATCATATACTTCGCTCAATCACTTGTCCGTTTGGGGAAATATTGTATATGGCGAAAGGGTGAGACCGGGCTTGTTCTTTGCCTACAACCATAATTTTGGGGCAAAAGACAATATATCAGGCAACTACTACGGGCGGGGCAGCCATATTGCATACATTTACCGTGTATCCCCTTCGGTTGCTCTCCGCTCGGCCAATGTGGAACTTTGTGCCGAATTTGAATATACGGCGGCTGCATATGGTGAACCAGACAACCGGGGCAGGGTGAGGGACCACAGCGAAGTGGCCAATCTGCGACTGCTCTTGACGGTCGTTTATTATTTCTGACCGGAGGCGGTAACACGTGGGTCTTAGATTTTGAATTTTGACTCCTCAAAACATTTATCCACTGACGGAGTTTGCATTTTTCTGCATAATCTTGTAAATTTATAACATGTTTATGTGTAGTATATATCATTAAAGCCTGAGACCATGAAAGAACAACTGGTTACAATAGCTACAGATCATTACACCTCAGCAGAGGTTCTCAAGGCACGTCTCGAAGCCGCCGGAATTGAGTGTTATTTGAAAAATGTCCATCTGATCCAGGGCGACCCCGCCGAGGGAGTAAAGATCCAGATCAAGGCATCAGATGTTGAAAAGGCATTGCGTTTGATGAATGAATGGAAGATGGCCCAGCAAAAAACAGATCAGAAGAACCCGAAGGACATCAGGCGCATCCTTGTACCGGTCGACTTTTCTGATTATTCGAAGAATGCCTGCCTGTATGCTTTGAACCTGGCGCAAAAGCTTAAAGCTGACATCAAAATCCTGCATGTATATTATGCCCCCATTGTGGATCTTGTCCCCATAACCGATGCATACAGCATCCAGGTGGATATGGATATCAACCTTCGTGAGATGGAAAGCAACGCCCGGAAAGGCTTGTTGTCTTTTGTGGATACTATCCGTAAAGTGGCCGCTGACAATAAAATGAACCATGTAAAAGTCGGCTATTCACTGCGTGAGGGCATTACCGAGGATGAGATAGCCCGAATGGCAAAAGATTATAAACCTGGAATTATTGTTTTGGGAACAAAGGGCAAGGGTGAGAAACAGAGCGATATTATTGGCAGTGTGGTTTACAGGGTGCTGGACAGAACGCGTGTTCCGGTACTGGCTATTCCCGAACACTCGGCCTATGATGCGTCCAAAGAAGTGAAAAACATTGCTTATGCCACCGAATTCGATGACTCTGATTTCATCGCCATTCGTCGCCTGTTGTCTATTGTTTCCCAATTTCATGTCAAGGTGCATTGTGTCCATTTATCAAAAAATGCCAGTAAAACCTGGGATGAAATGAAAATGGACAACGTGAAGGATTATTTTCGCAAGGTGCATAAAGGCATAGAAGTGCAATGTCATCTCCTGGAAGGGGAAGACGAGCTGAAGGAGGTGGAATCATTTGTCGAGGAGCATAAAATAGATTTGTTTTCGATGGTGAACCGCAAGCGCAGTTTGCTGGCCCGGCTGTTTAATCCGGGCATCACCCGGAAGCTGATCTACCAAAGCACCATTCCCCTGTTAATCTTCAGGGCTTAGTTAATTACTAAATACTTACTTAACCCCAAGGCTCTCCTCAAACCATTCAAGCAGGTAGGCATAAACGGTTTCCTTATTTTTTTCGTGCAATAACTCATGCCTGCCCGGAAAGATTTTCAGGGAGAGATTCTGAAAGTTCTGGTCAAAATATTTCTTGTGAAGCTTTACGGTATCTTTCCCAAACCGGCCCACCGGGTCTTCCTGGCCGCTCATGATCAAAACGGGCAATGACTTTCTGTAAGTCAGCAAATGCTCTGCCCTTTTTGTAGCCGCAATGCCTTTGAGCAGGTAGCGATAAAAGCCGTTTGAATATTCAAAGCCGCAAAAGGGATCTGCCACATAATCATCCACCTCTTTTCTGTCAGAAGAAATCCACTCAAACAGGGTGGGCTGCTTTTTAAAGTGCCGGTTAAAGTTCCAGTAAAATATTTTGTTGAACCAGTTGCTTTTCTTTTTGCTGCCTTCAAAAAGGATTTTCAGGCGAATAAATGTAAGGGCAAGGGCAAGGGGCAGCGAAGGCATCATGAATGAACCCGAAAGCACCAGACCCTGGATATAGACCGGGTATAATGCAGTGAAATGGCGGGCCAGGATCGATCCCATGCTGTGTCCAAAAACAAATACGGGGAGTTGCGATTGGGTTTTCCGGATAGATGTATACAATGCACGCACGTTTTCCAGCATGATCTGCCAGCCCCTGTGGCTTTCAATAAAGCCTGTTTTTTCAGGACTGCCGGCTGTTTGACCCTGGCCCGGATGGTCGCAGGCATACACTCCGAAGCCGTTTTTTGCAAGGAAAAACGCAAAATTCCTGTAGCGACCTGTATGTTCGGCCATACCGGGTATGATGATTACAATACCTTTGGTTTTTTTCCCCGCAGGCAGTATGCTCTGGACGTAAAAACGCTGGTTGGTTGAACTATTCAGATAAAAGGCATCTTCTCTGAGCATTTGCATTTCCATAGCATGTCATTTTTTACGACCTTTGCATCTTTCTTGTCAATACCAATCCAAATATATTAAACTTCTGCGCATGAAGGAAGAAAAACCGACTTTTGGGCAAAAGCTGAACCCAATCCAGCGATTTCTTTTGATCATGGCGGGAACTTTGTCTCTTGGCCTGGGTATTTTAGGGATTCCCCTGCCCCTTTTGCCAACCACCCCTTTTTTATTGTTGTCTGCTTATTTGTATGCCCGAAGCTCCGAACGTTTCTATTACTGGCTGATCAACCACCGGTATTTTGGCAGGCATATCCGAAATTACCGAGACCATGGGGGCACAACAGCGAGGGTAAAAGCAGTGGCCATTTCCATGCTGTGGGTTACCATCAGTATATCTGCCATCTTTGCCGTAAACCAGTTATGGGTGCGATTGCTTCTTTTGGCCATTGCCATTGGGGTTACCATCCACATTGCCTCGCTCAGGACGCTGTCAAAAAAACAAGGGCCCCCAAACCATGAAGGCCCTTAAATAATTTGATCCTTAAGTTTTTGTGTCTCTTATTCGGGCTTCACATAACCCTGGCTCAGTTCTTCCGGGCTTGGCTTCCTCCGGCCAATCACCTTTCCCTGAAAATGCAGATCCATGCCTGCCAGCGGGTGGTTGAAATCCATCTTAACTTCTTCTTCGTCGATCTCCATGATCTTTCCACGGTGCGGGTTGCCTTCCTGGTCTTCCATATTGATGATGTTGCCCTCAACCAACAGGTCTTCGGCAAGTTTCCCGTCAATTACAAACAGGCTCTTGGGCAGGTCAACAATGGCTTTTTCATTTACCTGTCCATATGCTTTGTCGGCCTCAATCAGGAATTCGAATTGCTGTCCTTCATCAAGGTCTTTTACATTTTTTTCAAAACTCTGGTTTAAGCGGCCGGCACCAAACAGGAATTCAATGGGTTGGTCTTTTTTTACTGATTCCAATAATTCTCCTTCTGGTCCTCCTTCGCGCAACTCATAGGTGAGTGCAATTACTTGGGCATCGGATTGGGTCATGGTTTTCTTTTGGTTTAAAAATGAACGGGATAATCCTTATGGAGTCTAAGGAAAATCCCGGAATAATCATATTATGTTTACAAAAGTATAAAAACAGACACAAAAACCAAAAATCAAAGGTTTTTATTTGCGTGTTTTGATGAAAAAAGTGTATCTTTGCGCTCCTGAAAAACATTAAGTCAAACAATCATGGCCAAGAAATCAAAAGAAGCAAGGCATCAGGTTATTCTGGAGTGTACTGAACACAAAGATAGCGGGATGCCGGGAACATCAAGGTATATTACCACGAAGAATAAAAAAAACACACCCGATCGCCTGGAGATAAAAAAATACAATCCCATATTGCGCCGGATGACCATTCATAAAGAAATCAAATAAAATATCAAGATATGGCAAAGAAAGTAGTTGCGACACTGAAGACCGGAAGCGGCAAAGGATTTGCCAAAGTTATCCGGATGAAAAAATCTGAAAAGTCGGGTGCTTACACCTTTGAAGAAGATATTGTTGCTGCGGAAAAGGTGGGGGAATATTTCGCCCAGAAAAAATAAACAGACTTCCAGTCTGCGCCATTATGGGTTTGTTTGACATCTTTTCAAAAAACAAGGAAGAGAAACTGGACAAGGGCTTGACAAAGACACGTGCCAATTTCATTTCCAAACTTTCCAAAGCAGTTGCCGGGCGCTCCACAGTAGATGCCATCGTACTCGACGAACTGGAAGAGATCCTCATCAGTTCTGATGTTGGTGTGGCCACAACCATTAAAATCATTGAACGTATTGAAGACCGGGTTGCGCGCGATAAATACTTGGGTACAGACGAATTGAACCGGATATTGCGTGAAGAGGTAACCGCTTTATTGTTTGAGAATAAGGCGGGTGATTTTTCAGAGATCCTGTCTGAAAGCAATGAACGGCCATATGTGATCATGGTTGTTGGTGTGAACGGAGTTGGAAAAACCACCACCATTGGCAAGCTTGCTTATCAGTTTAACCTGGCCGGGAAAAAAGTCGTTTTGGGTGCAGCCGATACCTTCCGGGCCGCTGCGGTAGATCAGCTCACCATCTGGTCAGAACGGGCCGGTGTTCCCATGGTATCGCAGGGTATGGATGCAGATCCTGCATCCGTCTCTTATGAAACCCTTGAATATGCCAAAAAGCATGACATGGATGTAGTCATTATGGATACAGCGGGACGTTTGCACAACAAGGTAAACCTGATGAATGAACTGGGAAAGATCAGGCGGGTGATGAAAAAGGTGGTATCCGGCGCACCCCACGAAGTTCTTTTGATCCTGGATGGCTCCACCGGGCAGAATGCCTTCGAGCAGGCCAAACAATTTATTTCAGTGACCGAAGTAAATGCCCTGGCCATTACCAAACTTGATGGAACAGCCAAAGGGGGCGTGGTAATCGGTGTAAGTGACCAGTTCAACATTCCGGTTAAATACATTGGTGTCGGGGAGCGCATCGACGATCTTCAGATATTTGACAGGGAGGCCTTTGTGGAAACGCTGTTTCAATCATAAAGCCATCCGCTGCAGTGAAAAAAGCCTCTATTAAGCTCATTACCCTCGGGTGTTCCAAAAATCTTGTAGACTCTGAAAAGATCCTGGGCCAGTTGCCCACCGGCCGCTTTTACCTGATGCATGAGGGGGAAGAGGCTGCAGATATTGTAATCATCAATACATGTGGGTTTATCAATGATGCAAAAGAAGAAAGCATTGATACCATTCTGCAGATGGTCGAGGCACGCAAAAAAGGACTTGTACGCGAAGTAATAGTTACAGGTTGTTTGTCAGAAAGATATAAAGAAGAACTTCAGCAGGAGATTCCTGAAGTCGATGCCTGGTTTGGTGCACGCAACCCGGGAGAGTTGTTCGATTATTTGCGGGCTGTATACACTGATGCCAATCCGGAACGCTTTGTGACCACCCCTCCGCATTATGCATACCTGAAAATCTCTGAAGGCTGCGACCGGACCTGTTCTTTCTGTGCCATTCCAATCATCAGGGGAAACCACGTATCGCTGCCCGTTGACTTATTGGTGAAAGAGAGCACCCTGCTTGCTGAAAAAGGGGTGAAAGAATTGATCCTGGTGGCACAGGATCTTTTTTATTATGGCATTGATTTGACGGGAAAGCCGCTTTTAGGGGCATTGCTGAAGGCTTTGTGCAGGGTAAAAGGGCTTCAATGGCTTCGATTGCATTACGCGTATCCGCATAAGTTTCCCGGTGATGTGATACAACTCATGGCATCAGAGCCGGTAATATGCAAATACCTCGATATCCCCCTCCAGCATATCAACGACGATATCCTTTATTCCATGCGGCGTGGTCATACCAAAAAAGGGACATTGCATTTTCTGGAAAAGATACGGAAAGCCGTCCCTGGTATAGCACTTCGCACCACACTGATGGTTGGTTATCCGGGCGAAACAGAGGCTGCATTTAAAGAGCTGGCATATTTTGTCCGCGAAATGCGTTTTGACCGCCTCGGGATATTTACCTATTCGCCCGAAGAAGGAACAAAGGCATATGGCCTTGGTGACCCGGTGCCTGAATCACTTAAGCAGGAACGTGCCGAAGCCCTCATGGAACTGCAGGCCGGGATATCCTATGAGATCAACCGGTCAAAGATTGGCCAGGTCATGCAGGTGATTGTCGACAGTGAAGAAAAGGACTTTTTTTTGGGCCGCACCGAATATGACTCCCCGGAGGTAGACAACGACGTGCTTGTTGAGAAGGCCCCCGGACTGTTGCCCGGGCAATTTATTCAGGCACGGATTACCGGCGCCACGGAATTCGAACTCCGTGCCAAACCAGATCACATAGCCTGAGCCCGTCCACTGGCTACTTTTCGGCTTATTCCCTGCGTCGTTTTGCCCATTCGTATCTATTCCCTCACTGCAACAGCAGCGAGTTAAAGATCAGCTTAATGGATACCTGTGTGGACCCCCTGAAATTGGGAGCAAAAGAGAACAGGACCGCTTGTCCCTTACCACGCTCAAGCCACACAATGGCCGGTTGGCGTTCCAGCCGCTCTTCATTTTCAGCATAGCCACTCATCAAAAGATTGTCGTCTTCCGGAAACTGTCCGATGACCCTTCTGTCCATGCCAAAATTGGGTATGGAGGTTGCAAATACAGGCGAGTTCCGGTGAAATACGCCAATTTCAGGTTGCATGCCGTAGGTGATTGGATGGTTTTGCAATAACCTGATCTTCAAAAGAGAGCCCGGACAATAAAAGCCATTCGACCCCATGCGCCCGGATATATCTTGTACCGGGAAACGAAAGTTTTCCTGTTCGTTGCCCGGGGTCATCAACCCAAAAAAGAGCTCTGGGGATCGGGCCCAGGAAATGACATTGCCGCCGCCGGCCATAAAGTTCAGTACATTTTGCCACCCCTCATTGCCCATCCCTTCAATGTAGACGGGGTTGTAAAAAGGCACAAACACCTCGCTGCCCCTGCGGCTGTGGCCATGCAGGATCTGATCTTTTGGAGCGTCCGGGAAAACGATTACATCAAATGATTCAAGCAGGCGGCTGTTTTTGAAATCCACCGGCTTCAATACCGTATAGGAAATGCCATAGGTGTCGAACAGGAAACGGGTCCACCCGGCATCCATATCATGAAAATTTGTTTCGCAGAGGGCAATACGGGGCATGGTCAGGTCTGTATATGCGGGTCTGACCTGGTCATCCATAAAAATGGGGCTTATGTGGAGCTGTGCCAGCAATTCTTCAAGGTAGTTCAGGCTGTTCCGGTTCACTTCCACCAGGAAGCTTCCCGGCGGAATCACCTCTCCCTGCCAGCGGATCTCCCGGTTTGTACGTTTTACGTTGATGCCATTATCTGCAGCCATGAAGGCCGCTTTGTAGCTTTGGTTCAGCTTTGCAGAAAACAACACATATGCAGCCTCTTCCGGGATTGTCGCTTTTTCGATGAGTTCATCTGAGGTTACCGGGCTATATTTCAGGTATTCCACCGGGTAGTGTGTATTGATCTCCAAGCTTTTAATGCCCCGGTGGAGGGGGAGCGACCAGGAAGTAATGTCGTAGGGGCGTATCATTTCCCCGTCGGGCGTGTACCTGCGTACGGGAAAGCGCTGACTTTCCATAACTTCTTTAATGAATGCCCGGAAAGGCTGTGCCAGGGGAATGATAAAATCCCCCTGTTTCACCAGCCTTCTTTCCATAGTGGCATTGGCATCCATGCGGTACACATTGATTCTGTGTCTTTCCAGTAATTTCAGAAGGTCAATCAACTCACCCGCATCATGCTGTGCAGCAGGTAGTACGTAATAAAAGGGTGGCTCTGTAAGTCCTTTATTGATTTCCCTCCGGGTCATTTCATTGCGGAAGCCAAGAATATCTTTGCGATGCAGGGCGGCGGTTTTCACCAATGAATACACCGATTCAAGCTCATAGGTGATCAGGTCGCCAAATGTCCACCATCCGCCCGGCCAGGGTGCCAGAAAGTTGATGCTTTTTTTATAATCCGACAATCCCTTGCCCCGTACCTGCAATTCGTTGGCTTCAATATATATGGGTGTGGCTAGTTGCACACTGGCGGCTTCCGTAAGCAAACTGATGACATTTTTCCATGCACTGGTCTGCGTGGAACCCGGCCAATAATCGTCGAAAAGATAATGCTGGCTGATGCCCTTCAATCCACTGGCCGTCATGTCGCGGGTCATGTTTGATCCGAACACCCAGGTCCAGTTCCACAGCAGTTCATCAATATTTTGTGCAATGGGATCGTGGTTGGGGGGTACGAAATACCTGGGTCCCGTACTGCCCATCTGGTGTTTTTCCACCAGCACATGCGGATGCCAGTCGAGGTTATAGATATCAGCCACTGCCTGGTTTTCTGTTTGGGTCAGGGTGATAAAATCCCGGTTGATGTTGTGGCCGACATATTTGTGATACAAACCGGGCAATGAACTTCCTTCGTATTTGGTATCCAGGTATTGGTTGTAGTGCCGTACGATCATATCCATGCCGTCCGGATTATGGCTTGGGACCATCATAAACACCACGTCGTTAAGATACGCGGGGTCGCTGTCGGTGCCTGTAATCAGGTTGTAGGCCATCAGTGGGGCAGCCTGTGATGGGGCTACTTCGGTGGCATGCATCGAAAGTGTTACCAGCACAAAAGTCCGGCCTTCCTCAATCAGGGCTTTGCGCTCGTCTTCGGGGATATCCCCGTCCAGGGCAAGCCGGCGATTGATTTCGCGCAATCTTTCAAGGCTGGCAATGTTTTCGGCCGATGAAACAAAAACAATGTGCATGGTCTGGCCCAATGATGACACACCATGTTCGACCATCTTTAGCATATTCGATTGCTCGTCCAGCAATTCCAAGTATCCGACCAGATCTTCATATAAAAACATCTTTCGGTCCTCACCCGGTGTAAACCCAAAATAATCTTTCGGATGTGCCGGTCCGGGGGTAATTTCATCGTCTGCAACAGCGGAAACAATGCCACTGAAGACAAAAGCAAACAGCAGGAGGATAATTTTTAAATCATTCATGGTGCATTTAAGATTTGGTAATGTTATAATTCTAGTCCATAATTGTCTGATAGCATACGCGAAGGATATCAAGGGCCTCTTCCCTGTCAGCCCCTTCGGCATAAGTGCGCAGCACGGGTTCTGTACCTGATGGCCTGATCATCAGCCATTGGCTGTCGCTGAAATAATACTTGTATCCGTCCAGGTTTTCTGTCATTTGCACCACATATTTTCCAAACTGCGTATACGCATTGTTCCTGCAATTTTCCACGATACGTTCTTTATCGTCCTGGCTGATTGTCAAGTCGGCGCGTTCAAAAGCAAAGGCCCCGGTGATCGCATACACCTGGCCAATCAATTCCGTGAGTGTTTTCCCTGTTTTTACCATGGCCTCCCATATCAACAGGCCATTATATATGCCGTCTCGTTCGGGGATATGTCCGGCAACGGCAATTCCCCCCGACTCTTCACCCCCCACGAGTACTTCTTCCTGCAGCATGATGCCGCATATGTGCTTGAAGCCGATCTTTACAATATCCAGGGGGATGCCGAAGGCCTCGCACAGTTTTTTGATTTTCACCGATGAGGAAAAGCCGGCAGCCACCTTGCCTTTACGTTTCTTGACTTGGTGCAGGTAATGAATGAGTAGAAGAATAACATGATGGGAATCAATATATTGCCCTTTGTTATCCATAAGGGCAATCCTTTCAGCATCCCCGTCAACGGCCAACCCGCAATCTATGTTCCCTGCGGCAATGATGGCTTGGCTGAAAGCCTTCAGGTTTTTTGCAAGCGGTTCAGGAGGGATCCCGTCGAACAAGGGTTGCCGCTGGCAATGCATCAGCATGATGTCAGGAAATAAGCGCCGCATAACCCCCTGCCCCGAACCATACATGGCATCGAAGGCGAAGTGCATTTTAGCATGACGTATGGCGTTCAGGTCAAATTGCTCTTCCAGGTAATTGCAGTACATGCTTTCCAGATCGATGTCTTCAAGCATGCTTTTTTCCCGGAGTTCCCTGATACTTATACCATCCAAATCGTCAACATAATGATCCGGGATCATTGACTCCACCTCCAGCACCTGTTCTTCAAGCAATGGCCCCCCGTAGTTGCCTTTCAATTTATAGCCGTTATACAGGGGCGGATTATGGCTGGCTGTTATAAACACCCCGAGTACACTGCCGGTCTGCATCGTCCCCATACTGATCATCGGAGCGGAAACAAACGTACTTGCCATATACACTTTTATCTGGTGTTGCGACAGGACTTTGGCAACGGTCTCCACAAAGAGTTCTCCCCCGAAGCGGCAATCATGTCCGAGTACGATCGACGGTCGTTTTGCCTGTTTTATCGTCCAGGCAGCTGTCCCGGCAGCAATGCGGGCCACATTATCCACGGTGAATTCTTTGGCAATGATGGCGCGCCATCCATCTGTTCCGAAATTGATTTTTGTCATAATCAGCGGTAAATGTTCATTTGATTGAGTGCCTGACGGTAGCGGCGTGCATTGGCCAGGTGCTCTGCATAGGTCCTGGCAAAAACATGTCGTCCGCTGAAATCGGGCTTGGCGCTGAAATACAGGTAATCATGCTCCTCGTAGCCCAAAACTGCATCCACCACATATGGATCCGGTAGGTTTATTGGTCCCGGCGGTAATCCTGCATATAAATATGTATTGTAAGGTGAATCAATATCCAGGTGATGGTTCAGCACACGCCGGATTTCAAAATCCCCGATGGCAAAAATGACGGTTGGGTCGGCCTGCAACGGAATGTTTCTTTCAAGGCGGTTCATGTACACCCCGGCAATGCGGGCCATCTCATCACGAATGCTTGTTTCGCTTGCCACAATGGAAGCCAGGATACCTGTTTCCCGGGGTGACAAACCAATTTCGGCTGCGCGTTTTTGCCGCTCTTCATTCCAGAAGACCTCATATTCACGCTGCATCCTGCGCAGCAATTCAATAGCCGTGGTATTCCAGTATACCTGGTAGGTATTTGGAATGAATAACAGGATGCCTGTCAGGGTGTCCATCCCGGCACGGGTCATTGTTTCCGGATCGTTCAGAAGTTGAAGTATCGACAAAGAGTCGGTTTCAAGCCGGGCCGAAATAACCCCTGCCAGCTGTTCTTTGGTTCGTATATTGGTAAAGGTCAGGTGCACCGCATCCTGTTCACCCGATCTGAGCAAATTGATCAGGCAGTTGTTTGACATGCCATCCTGTATCAGGTAGCAACCGGGCATGATGCGATTATGGTAGTTCTTCCTCAAGGCCACCCTGTGAAACCTGTCCGGGTTTCTGAGCATACCTGATTCATCCAGGATTTCCAGTACATCGTCGTAATTGCTGCCGCCGGGAATATACAGGTGGGTGCTTTCTTTGCCTCCCAGGTCAACATTGGGTGCAAAAACATGCAAATAAAACAATATTCCCCCTGAAATGGCCACAGCAATTATGAGTATTGCTGCAAAGAATATATAGGGGTATATTCTTCCGGCTTGTTTCATTATTCAAATATTAATTGTAAAAAATGTTCATCCTCCCATTGCCCCTTATTCAATCTCCAGGATTTTTTGTTGCCCGTTATTTTGAAACCATGTTTTTCAAACAAACGGATGCTGATCTTGTTCCAGGCACCTATACCGCAATATAATTGTTTTATGTTCAATACTTTGCTTGCATAGCGGATAATCAGGGCCAGGGCCTCTGATGCAAAGCCTTTGTTACGGAATTCCGGATCGATGATAATGCCCAGGGCCGCCCTTCGATGGTGCGGGTCAAATTCGAAGAGGTCTATGATGCCAAGGGGGGTCCCCTGCTGATCAACAATGATAAGTCGAAGCTGTTTATCCGTATAGATGTTGTTTTCGGCATGGAGAATATATTGTTCGAGATAAAACCTTGAGAACGGATTCAAATGGTTGCTGAGCGCCCAGTTTTCAGAATCATTTTCCAGGCGGTACAACACATCCAGGTCTTGAATTTCAACAGGACGCAGCAGTATGCGTTTCCCTCTCAGTATATCCATAACCTTTGGGGTCTTGTGCTCATTTACAAAATTAACAATTCATCTCTCCCCGGAAAACAAATATTGCCGGACCGGTCAGCCGGATGTTGGTAATAAGGCCATCGTTTGTGACGGCTGGGGTATAGGATACTTTCAGCTGGCCACCGGCTGTGTTAACCAAAATTTGTTTTTGTGTATCCGTGCAATGATGAAAAGTATGCGCGGCAATGGCTGCAGCGGTGACTCCGGTTCCGCACGACAGGGTCTCGTTTTCAACACCCCGTTCATAGGTCCTTATCCGCAGGTTGATTTTATCTTCAATCCGGACAAAGTTTACATTGACACCGTCAGGGGCCCATTCCGGGGAATTTCTGATTTCCCGGCCTTTTGATACCACATCAATGGCATCGATATCCTCCGTAAACAATACCAGATGAGGCGATCCGGTATCAACGAAATAGTCTGTTTCGTTGATTTGCCTGGGGAAAGGTGTATCTTTCAGTTCCAGACTTACTGTATATTCACCCCCATTATGTGATATAATTTTTGCTTCGTGTTCTCCGTCGATGGCACGAAAAACAATATGTTTTTTCCTCATAATACCTGACAGGTGCAAAAAAGCCACAGCACACCGGCCGCCATTACCGCACAAACTGCCTTCCAGCCCGTTGGCATTATAGTAAAGCATCCGGAAATCAAGTGATTGATCTGCTTCCAGAAGAATCAGGCCGTCGGCGCCTATGCCAAAATGTCGGGTGCACAGCGCAGAGATGAATGCTTGCCGCTGATTACCGGGATGGATAAATTTGCCATCCCTGTTATCAACAATGATAAAGTCATTCCCCGTGCCGTGAAACTTAAAAAAAGTCATTGTCATTGTGCAAAAGGTTCAGGGAACCAAAAGTACATGATTTTTTTTTCATCCGAAAATTCACACAAACGGATGAAAATGATAAAACAGTGTCCGGTAGTCTTTTTGTGGGCCGGGGTTTCAGGAAATGCCGATACAATGATGTTTTTTAGGTTTTATTAAGATTTTTTTGCTGCCTAAGGCATGCTTATTGATAATTAACCGTATAGCAATATTGAGTGACAAATTGACCGCTGACAGCCTGGTGGTTTAAACAAAAAAACGACATCAATTGTTAAATTAAAGATCAATCGGTACGTTATGAAAAAATTTCTGAATCTGTTCTTTGTAGCTATCCTGGGTGGCATTGCAGCACTGGGTATAAATAATTACTTTTTCCCTCCTGCTGTTGAGGATGTAGTCGTTTCGCACACGATTCCCCACCGGCCTGGCAACATTCCTTCGTCTTTGACGCAACACCTGAGTGAGTTTCCCGCCGGCTTGCCCGATTTTACTGTTGTGTCGGAGATGACTGTAAATGCAGTTGTACATATCAGGGCTGAGTTTGAGCGCAGAAGCAGTCCCCATTCCGATTTTTTCGGCCAGGGAGATATTTTTGACTTCTTTTTTGGGCCACGCGGAAGGCCCAGTCAGCCCCAGCGACCGGTAATTGGTGCCGGCAGCGGTGTAATCCTGAGCTCAGACGGGTATGTTATTACCAACAACCATGTGGTGGCTGATGCCATGCTCATAGAAGTTACTTTGAATGACAACAGGATTTATGAGGCCAGTCTGATTGGTAGTGACCCGACAACCGACCTGGCTTTGTTAAAGATTGAGGAAACGGATCTGCCCTATCTTTCATTTGGCGATTCAGATGCCCTGAAAATAGGCGAGTGGGTCCTGGCTGTGGGTAATCCTTTTAACCTGGAGTCTACCGTAACTGCCGGGATTGTCAGTGCAAAGGGCCGGAATATCAATATTCTTGCAGATACCATGGCCATTGAATCATTTATCCAGACGGATGCTGCGGTCAACCGCGGGAACAGTGGCGGTGCATTGGTGAATACCCGTGGCGAACTGATCGGGATCAATACGGCAATCGCATCCACTACAGGTTATTTTACCGGCTATTCTTTTGCCATTCCATCCAATATTGCCATGAAGGTAACGGAAGATTTGCTGGAATACGGAGAGGTGCAGCGCGGGATGCTCGGGGTGACAATTTCTCCGCTTACCAGCCGTTATGCGGAAGAAAAAGGCCTGGGCGTGATCCGGGGTGCATATGTTGAAAGGGTCGCGGAAAACAGTGCTGCAGATGAAGCTGGTATTGTTGCGGGCGATGTGATATTGGCCATTGACGGAATTGAGGTCAGGAACCCTTCTGAATTGATTGAGGTGGTTGGGCGAAAGCGTCCTGGCGATGAAGTGCTTGTAAGATATTATCGCAATGGCAGGGAGAGGGAAACCAGGGCCACCCTGAAAAATATTTATGGGGAAGTGGCCGCCGTTACCCGTGATGTGCAGGAAACAGTCAGTATGCTGGGGGCCGGCTTTGAGCCTGCCCCGGAGCGTACCCTGCAGCAATTGAATCTGGAGCACGGCGTGCAGATTACAGCCCTTTCCAGGGGTGCCCTCAGCAATGCCGGCATCAGGCGTGGTTTTATAATTACGCACATATCCAACCAGGCGGTACGTACGCCCGACGACATTGCCGGAATCCTTGAAGGTGAAAGTGGCGGTGTGCTGATTGAAGGTGTGTACCCCGACGGAAGGCGTGCATATTATGGCGTGGCCGTTGATTAATAAGGGAATCAATCATGTCACTTGGATGTTAACAAAAAAAATTGTACCTTTGGGGGCTTTTTCGATCTGGTTTTGAAAGATTAATGTTTCTTACTACTCAAAACTTTAAAACAATATATGCGACAGCTTAAGATCTCAAAATCTATAACCAATCGCGATACCGCATCACTGGACAAATATTTGCAGGAGATTGGCAAGGTTCCCTTGATTTCTGCAGAAGAAGAAGTTCAATTGGCACAACGGATCAAACAGGGCGATCAGGTGGCTTTGGAAAAACTTACCAAAGCCAATCTGCGTTTTGTGGTATCTGTTGCCAAACAATATCAAAATCAGGGGCTTAGTCTTCCTGACCTGATCAATGAAGGGAATCTTGGTTTGATCAAAGCGGCCAAACGTTTTGATGAAACCAGGGGGTTCAAGTTTATTTCCTATGCGGTTTGGTGGATCCGCCAGTCTATCTTACAGGCTCTGGCAGAACAATCGCGCATTGTCCGTTTGCCATTGAACCAGGTGGGATCACTGAATAAGATCAAAAAAGAAGC
>PXAA01000009.1 GCA_003567205.1 Bacteroidales bacterium | reverse complement strand
CTGTGATCCTTATCCCGATGCGGTCGAGAATGATTCCGCCCAAAACGGCCATGGCAAGGAATACATTCGGAATGGAATAAGCAGAAATGAAAAAGCCGTATTCGGTGGTGCTAAAGCCCAGGTTCATGCGAATAAGGTCAGCCAGGGGTGCCAGGGCATCATAAAAATAATAGTTGGTGGCCATGGCAAAACTGGCAACGATCAGTACGACCCACCTTGCGGCTTTCGACTCATTGAGTTTTTTCTTGATTTTTGCTACCATAGAATTTTCTTTTATAATTTGGATTTCAAAGCCAGTAAAAAATCACGCATTTTATGGAAAGTTTTCAAAATTTCCATATCCTGCCTGGTTTCTTCCGGATTTTTATTGAGTTTTTCTTTTGCACCCTTCAGGGTATATCCCCTTTCTTTGACCAAATGAAATATCATGTGAAAGTTTTCCACATCTTTTTTGGTAAATAAGCGGTTCCCTTTTTTGTTCTTACGAGGGCGGATTATGTCAAATTCTTTTTCCCAGAAACGGATCAGGGAGGTGTTAACGTCAAACATCCGGGCAACCTCTCCAATGGAGTAATATATCTTGCTGCTTTTCGGATGCTCTTTCGACATGAGGTTTTTTTATGCCGGTAAAAATAAGAAAATCCTGCAAGTAAACAATTGGTTTTTTAATTAAGGTCGAATGGTCAGATCACCGGAGGTCGAAAGAACTATGACAGGGATTGGTTTACGCGGGAGGCGCGTTCGATAATGATTTCGAATTCTTCAGGGGTCAGGTCGTTGTAAAAATAATGGACAGGATTGACAGACCTGTTGTTTCTATGCACTTCATAATGCAGGTGTGGTGCTGTTGATGTGCCGGTATTCCCAACCTTGCCAATGATCTCACCACGTTTCACCTCTTGACCGCGCCTTACTTCAAGGCTGCTCATATGGGCATAGAGTGTTGTATAGCCATAACCGTGGTCAATTTCGACCATGAGCCCGTAACCGTGGCGATTCCTTTCCGCCCTGGTCACAACCCCGTTGCCTGTGGTATAAATCGGGGTGCCCACATTAGCTGTAAAGTCTACGCCGTGATGCATCCGCATGGTTTTATAAATGGGGTGTATGCGCATGCCATAGCCGGACATCAAAAAGTTCGCTCCATCCGGTATAGGCACAATGGCTGGAATGGAAGCCAGCATATCGGCCTTGTTGATGGCCATGTCAAAAACTTCATCATAAGATTTTGACTGAACATATAATTTACCTGAAAGCTGGTCAATGCGTTGCATGGTGAGAGACATCAACTCGCTGTTTTGGTAGCCGGCCAGGTGCGCGTAACGGTCGGTTCCGCCAAATGCGGCTTCACGGACAGGCCGAGGTATGGGATCTGCTTCAAAGATTACACGGTAGATGTGGTCGTCGCGTTCTTCCAGGTCAACCAGCAGATTATTCAGTACGTCGATGCGGTCATTCAATATTTCGTATTGTACCTTGAATTGCTCTACTTCGCGCCGGAGCACACGTTCTTTCGGAGATTCAAAAAAAGTGAATCCTATAATCAGGATGACAACAGAAAATATCATTCCGGTTAACACGTAACGGAATAAAACCTTCAAACGATCAGCAAAAGATCTTTTAACGCACTCTACAGAAAGGGATTTTGGATTAAAACGATATTGAACTTTGCTCATTGCGTAAAATTAATCCTTTTAAAAACAAAAAATTTCAAACAAAACCAACAATAACTCAGATTATAGTCATTTTGCGCTGCCACTGAAACAGTACACCATAGTACAAAACTAAAAAAAATCATGTAATTTTGCGGCTTACTCAGGAAAAAATGTAAAAATTTCTTTTTTTAATGAAGGCTTCGCAAATCAGGGATTCCTTTCTGCGGTTTTTTGAAAAGAAAAATCATGCGATATACCGTTCCGCCCCTATGGTGGTCAGGAACGATCCCACATTGATGTTTACCAATGCCGGGATGAACCAGTTTAAAGACATTTTTCTTGGAAACACCTCTGCTGCCGACAAGCGTGTGGTGAATTCACAGAAATGTTTGCGCGTATCCGGAAAGCATAATGACCTGGAAGAAGTTGGCCATGATACCTACCACCATACAATGTTTGAGATGCTGGGCAACTGGAGCTTTGGTGATTATTTCAAAAAAGAAGCCATTGCCTGGGCCTGGGAGTTACTGACCAGGGTATACAAAATTGACAAAGACAGACTTTATGCTACGGTATTTGAGGGTTCACCTGACGAAGGCCTGGAGGAGGATAAGGAAGCTTACCAGCTATGGAAATCATTTCTTGATGAGCGTCGTATTCTTTATGGTTCCAGAAAAGACAATTTTTGGGAAATGGGGGAAACCGGGCCGTGTGGCCCCTGCTCGGAAATACATGTGGATACGCGTAATGACCGCGAACGCAAGAAAGTGGATGGCGCCACCCTGGTTAACAAAGACCACCCCCTGGTGATAGAGATATGGAATCTGGTATTCATTGAGTTCAATCGCCTATCGGATGGCAGTCTGAAAAGTTTGCCGGCCAAACATGTAGACACTGGCATGGGCCTCGAACGCCTTTGTATGGTCTTGCAGAATAAGCAATCGAATTATGATACGGATGTTTTTCGCCCGTATATTGAAAAACTGGAGGAACTATCAGGGATAGGATATGGCAGCGGGCAAGATACGGACATTGCCATGCGTGTGGTGGCCGACCATCTTCGGGCTGTTTCTTTTGCCATTGCTGATGGCGAGCTGCCATCGAACAACAAAGGCGGTTATGTGATCCGGCGCATTTTGCGCAGGGCCATCCGTTACGGATATACTTTTCTGGGCTTTCGCGATGGCTTTGTTCACCAACTTGTGCCCGTGCTGGTGGCGCATATGGGCGAGGCTTTTCCTGAGCTGAAAGCCCAAAGAGAGTTGATTTCCAGGGTTGTTGCCGAAGAAGAACAGTCCTTTTTACGCACCCTTGCTGTTGGAATTCAAAAATTTGAGCAATACCTGGCCACCCATCCGGGTCGGGACGTGATAGACGGACAGTTTGCCTTTGAATTGTTCGACACCTACGGATTTCCCATTGACCTGACCACATTAATGGCCAGGGAAAAAGGCTGGGATGTGGATATGCAAGCCTTTCAAAAGGGAATGGCAAGCCAGAAGGCGCGCAGCCGTGAAGCGACCGGTGTGGACACCGGTGACTGGCAGGAAGTTAATTCCCGTCAGGAAGACACACGCTTTCTGGGTTATGAGAAGCTGGAGGCTGAAGCAGAAGTGGTTAAATACAGAAAACTGGGAAACAAAGGAAAAACCTTGTACCATGTGGTATTGGACCAAAGCCCTTTTTATGCCGAATCGGGCGGACAGGTGGGTGACAGGGGCTGGCTGGTTATGAATGGTGAACGGTATCCGGTGATCGACACCCGCAAGGAAAACAATCTGACCATCCATGTAATGCCAAAAGTACCTGACCAATGGCCGGAAAAATTCAAAGCCGTTGTGGATCAAAACAAACGCCGTCTCACCGAAAATAACCATACGGCCACACATTTACTGCATTCGGCATTGAAAACAATACTGGGTAGCCATGTGCAGCAAAAAGGATCTTTGGTGAATGATCAGCGGCTTCGGTTTGATTTTTCCCATTTTGGCAAAATGACGGATGAAGAAATCCATGCGGTTGAACAGGTGGTGAACCAGAAGATCAGGGAAAACATTCAGATGGAAGAGCACAGGGAACTGAGTATGCAGGAAGCTGAACAAATGGGCGCTACTGCCCTCTTTGGTGAGAAGTACGGCGAAAAGGTCCGTGTGGTGGCTTTTGACGACCAATTCTCATCGGAACTGTGCGGGGGGACCCATGTACATACCACCGGGCAAATCGGTCTGTTTGCCATTGTTTCTGAGGGCGCCATTGCTGCAGGCATCCGGAGGGTTGAAGCAGTTACGGGGCATGCGGCAGAGCAATTTATCCGGTCGAAACTGGATGAACTCGAGGAGATAAAACGCTTGCTGAAATATCCCAAAGACAGTTTGCTGACCTTACAGCAAGTGCTTGACCAGAATGAAGCCATGAAAAAGGAACTGGCCGGTTTCCAGCAATTGCAATTAAAACAATTGGTGGATGACCTGGTCAGGAAAGCCGAAGACATTCATGGAGTGCATTTTATTGCCACCCGGGTCAATATGGATGCCAAAGCCGCCAAAGACCTTGCTTTTCAGCTTAAAGGCAGGGTCCCCAACCTGTTTCTCGTGATCGGATACGAAGACGGGGACAAAGCCGGAATTGCCGTTATGATCGCTGAAAACCTGGTGCAGGAAAAGGGCCTGCATGCAGGGAACCTTGTTCGTGAACTGGCCGTGCACATCAATGGTGGCGGCGGCGGACAACCTTTCTTTGCCACAGCCGGCGGAAAGGACCCCGAGGGATTGGATAAGGTTTTGGCAGAGAGTAAAAAGATACTGCAAGGCCGACACTAAAACCTGCGGCATAAATTGCTGAACATACAATAACTGCAATTTTTTTCCTCTCCGGTTTGCCGGAAAGGTACAGATGGGTCCATGATCTCACGGATCATTTGTTTAAGCCCTTCTTCAAAAGCAAGGAGGTCGTCCGGTTGAAGAATACCTTCGCCGCCCGGATGTTTCATGGTCTGAAGGCCTTTGGCAGGGTTGCGCGTGGAGATGATGCCAGGCTCAATCTGGTTTTCTCCGGGATGTGCCTGATAATATAGCCAGGCATAGCACAGCAGCTGAAAGTTTTTTGCTTTGTCGCTCCTTGAAAACGGAATATCCCATTCGGCATAACTAAGTTCATGATTCTGAATTTTTCCCGTTTTGTAATCTATAACACGGACCACATTGCCCATGCGGTCGGTTCGGTCGGCCTTGCCTGCAATGGTGACCTTTTTATTCACTCCACCCTGTTGCTGGATCTCAAGCCTTGCTTTCAGGTATTCTTCCAGTGAGAGCAGGGTAATTTTCTGCCCTGTTTTTTTCGCCCGGCCAATGGCTGCTTTTTCGGCTTTCAGCAGGTTTTCAATGAAACGTCGGGTGAGGTGGTATAGCAGCAGGTTCTTTCCGGCGTGAATATTGCCCCCCCGGTATTCTTTTTCAAAGCGCATGTTCAGGCGTGCTGTAAGCTGTTTTGCCATGATCTCTATGTGTGCTGTTTGAAGCACCTGACCGACGTGATCATGGTAAAGGTCTTCCATGACGCCGTGCACCACATTTCCAATTGTACGCGCTTCCAGGGTCTCTTCCACTTCGTCCGATTCTTCGAGGCGGGCCAGCCGTTCGAAATAAAACTGCAGGGGACAGTTGATATACCGTGCCAGCGCTGATGGTGAAAAGCCTTTTTTGGCTATTTCATCCAGTTGTGCCATGATATCCTTCGTTTTCGGGATGCTGATATCCGTGGAACTTTGGTTCATAGGGGGTGGCAGGGAAACAATTTCTTCCTTTATGTTGATGTTTGGATTGTATTCCTTCATCTCATATTGCAGCTGGGTAATGTAGCGGCTTTTCTCGCTGCTCCCGATATCCTGGGTCTGGGTGTTATAAATCAGGCAGATGTTCTCTGCCCTTTGGAGTAAGCGGTAAAAGTGATAGGCATAGATGGCATCCTGCTCATGATAAAGCCGCAGGCCAAAGGATTTTTTTACTTCGTATGGAATGAATGAATAACTGCTTCTTGGTTTGGGCAGAATATTTTCGTTGACAGAAAGCAGGATCACATTTTTGAAATCAAGGCTCCGGGTTTCCAGCATTCCCATTACCTGAAGGCCTTTCAGGGGTTCACCGGAAAACGACAAGTTGGTTTCGGCTGTAATTTGCTTCATCAGCCGGTAAAGGGTCTTCAGTGAAGCCAGGAAAGGGAAGCGGGCAAGGAAGCCCTCCATTTGCCGGAATATCCTGGCAAAATAATACAGGGATTCAAAGTCCACGAAAAAAGGGGTGTTTACAATGTCACTGCCTTGTTTGCCGGCTTTTTCCCGGAAGAGAAGGTCAAATTGTTCCGATAAAGCCAGGGCCGAGGGGAAAATACCGGCTACATCTGTTTGCCAGTTTTTATCCAAAAAAGAAAAGCTTTTGGAAAAGCGATCGGGATCGCCTGATAAAGACACCAGATGGTTAAAGGTATAATAGCTCTGATTGGATTCATTCATTCTTCGCAACAAGCCTGTACATAGTTCAATACCCGTATCCATATCCCATAACAGGCTGGAGTTGCTGTGTGAAAACAGGCGATGCAGGTCTTTGTGATAATAGGTGGTTTTTTTGCCCTTGTCTTTGCCGGTAACAAATGCCCGAAGGTGAAGCTGAAACAGGGTGTCGAAAAACCCGAACATATTTGTTTTCGACAACGGGTAGCCCATGGTTACATTGATGTCCTGGGCTTCATCGGGCAATGCATTAAGTATTGGGATGAGCAGGTTTTCGTTTGCCAGCACCACGGCAGTAGTTTCCCTGTCCGAAATTCCAGGTATTTCTTTAATCAGGTTTCCGGCCAGCCTTGCCTGGTTAACGTTTTTTGCAAGGCCGTAAATACGGATCTTTTTAGCGCTATTCCGGAAAAACCCTTCCCCCTGTTCGCGCTCGACTGTTTGAAACTTTTTACGGTATTTGCGAATAAATTGTCCGGCTTCATGCCCTGGGTTGTTTTCGTAAAACGGATCGGCATCGGTAATGTATTCGGCGCGCCCTTTCCTGAGCAATGTGTGGATGATTTGTTCTTCGGCCTGGGTAAGGGCATTGAAACCGGTAAAAATAATTCTTTTCCATGGCAAACTGGTTTGGCCGGCAGCGATTTTTTGAGCTGCCCGGCGCGAAGAAAGGCCCTGCCAGGCCAGTTTCTTTCCGGTCAAATGGTCCCGAAGGGCTGAATGGTATGTGCCTAGCTTTTTGATAAAGGAAAGATAGCCTTTCTGAAAATCCGTTAAGGCCGAGCCGTCCGGGTTCCAGGTATCAATATAGCGGATGTTTTTCAGATAATCAAACAATGCTTTTGGTTGTGCCAGGGCATTGTCGATATCGTCAAAGTCGCGGATCAGGGCCGGCGCCCAGGCAAAAAATTTGTCGATGTCGTCGGCCGCTTCTTTTTCAATTTGCCTGTACACTGTGTAAAACTCAAAAAGAAGACCGGGTTTTTCGCAGATTGTGCAGCCACTAATTCTGTTGATAAAGTCTTCTATACTGAGGATCTCAGGTGACCACATGGGGGTTTTGATCCGGGAAGCGAAATATTTCCGGAAGAAAAGACCTGCCCTGCGATTCGGCGTGACAATACAAAGATCACCGGTACCATCCGGATATTTTTCCAGGACATGGTCGCTTACTTCTTCCAAAAATGTACGCATATGGTTTGCTGTTTTACTGAAAACGTTCCGGATATTGCTCCAGCAAACGGGCAGCGTGCTCCAGTTTTTCGGGTGTACCAATGTCGGCCCAGTAGCGGGCGTCGTGCTCATAGGCCATCAAATCATAATCTTTGGCCAGTCTCAGGTACAACTGCCTGATGGAGAACCGACCTTCTTCGGTAATTAGTGGCAACAGGGTGGGCTCCACCAAATGGATGCCGCTGAAGGCCATTGCTTTTGTTTGCCGGTTAGCCAGGTCTCTGCAAAGAATTTTTTGACCTGTTGTTGTGTTTTCCCAGCCGGCCAGCTTCCCATCCAGCCAGAGAAAATGCCTCGATGATGCCCGCCGGGTAACCGCCAGCGTAGCCAGGGGCTGGTGTTCGTTATGAAACCTGAGCATGTCTGCCAGGTTTATATCGCACAAGACATCCGCATTATAAAGACAAATAGCTTCATCCCCCTGCAACAGGCCGGCCGCCTTTTTCAATCCGCCCCCAGTATCGAGCAATTTTGCCATTTCATCAGATGTGTGAAACCTGACACCCGGATAATTAAGATGCCGTATGAATGTTTCCAGTGCATCCCCATGGTGGTGTATATTTACCACAATATCGGTAACGCCCGTAGCTATAAGCTTTTCAGCCACCCAAACCAGCATGGGCTTACGTTTCAACGGAACCAGCGCTTTGGGCTTTGTAAGGGTATGGGGTTTGAGCCTGACTCCCAGGCCTGCCGCAAAAATCATGGCTTTCATAGCGGAGCCGGTTTATTGCCAGTTGGTTTCTTCAAAATGTTTGACTATAACGTTGACGTTGTGACTGAACTTCTGCCGTAACCTTTTGACCAGGTTTTCCGCACAAAATACCGACCGGTGCTGACCGCCGGTGCAACCAAAACAAACTGCCAGGCTGGTGAACCCCCTGTCAAGGTAATTAGACACTGTTGGCTCGACCATACTGCCTGCGGCATCTATAAACTGCCTGACGTTATCGTCGGCCTCAAGGAATTCGATCACTTCCCGGTCTGTGCCGCTGAGTGCCTGGTATTGTTTTTCCCGTCCGGGATTTGGCAGTCCGCGGCAATCGAATACAAAACCGCCCTCATTGCCGGAATTGTCGGCGGGTATTCCTTTTTTATAGGAAAAACTACATACGCGGATCGTCAGGCCATCGTCGGGCGGAGGGAGGATCTCTTCCGCTTTCCTGGCGGCAATCTTTTGGATAATGCCGGTAAGGTAAGGGATGCTTTCCGGCAACAACCCCTGCTCGTCGAGCCAGGCAAGATTTTTCAGGGCAAAAGGCACACTCTGCAGAAACAAGGGCTTTTTTTCTACTCCGCCGCGAAAACCGTAAGTGCCCAATGCCTGCAGTATGCGCATCAATACAAAGTCATAAAAGGAGCGCCGGAATGTTTTCCTGTTGAGGCGCATCTTTTTTTCCAGGCAATCCATGTAATATTCGAGCAGTTCTTTCCGGACATCATATGGAATATTGGCCTTGGCATCGAAGAGCAGTGACGCAATGTCATATGCCAGCGGTCCTTTTCGCCCGCCCTGGTAATCAATAAAATGTGGCTGCCCATCTGTGATCATGACATTTCTGGACTGGAAATCCCGGTACATGAAAAAATCGGCCGGGGTTTGCATCAAATGGTCGGTATAGTGTTCGAAGTCGTCCTCCATCAACTGCTCATCAAAATGGATGTCTGAAATCTTTAGAAAATAATATTTGAAATAATTCAAGTCCCACATCATGGAATACCTGTCAAAGGCATGTCTCGGATAGCAGATGTTAAAGTTTATTTTTTTTGCAGCATCAATCTGGAAGAGTGGTAAATACGAAATGACCTGTTTATACAATCCGATGGTTTTTTCATCGAAGACTCCTGATTTTTTGCCTTGGGGCAGCATAGAAAACAACGTATCATCGCCCAGATCGGTCAGCAGGTAGCAATGGGTGTCGGTGTCTTCTGCCAGCACTTGTGGCACTGGCAAACCCGTATCCAGAAAGTATTTTGTAAGTTCAAGAAAGGCGCGGTTCTCGCGTGCATCGTGGTTGAATGCAGCGATCACACTCCTATCGGCTCCCCAGAGCCTGAAGTATTGGCGATTGGAGCCGGAGGGAGGGAGCGGTGCCAATTCATCGGGCACCCGCCCATGCCAATCAGTGAACAATTTGCTTACAACCTTTTCAACGGTCCACTCCATACAGTTCGATGCTTTGCCTGCAAAAATACGTTTAATTGGATGAAAAACCCTATTTTTGTTTTGGTTAATTCAATGCGTAAATCTAAACAGCAAGAACGATGAATGCAAAAGGTGTCATAGATATTCTTAAACAAGCCATTATTATGGAGCACAGGGGGAAGTCCCTGTATGAGCAGGTAGCAAAGCAAACCAACAATGAGGATGTGCGAAAAATTTTCGCCACAATGGCCGAAGAGGAACAAACCCATATTGATTTTCTTCAGAAGCAGTTGAAGCATTACGGCGAGGCGGGGCGATTCGATAAAAATGACCTGGAAAAAGCACCCGGTCATAACGCCATTGCCAATACCGTCCTGACCGAAGACATGGTGAATGAAATTTCTGGCTCCGGTTTTGAGGCAGCGGCCATTTCGGCGGCCATTAATATGGAAAATAAATCGGTGGAAGCATATGCTGCCCGTGCCGCCGAAACAAATGATCCCAATGAGAAAGAACTGTTTGAATGGCTTGCCAACTGGGAAAAAGGGCACCACAAACTGCTGATTGATTTGAACAGGCAGCTGACAGAAAAAATCTGGTACGATAACCAGTTTTGGCCATTTTAACAGAAAGCTGTCATTAAAAAACCAATGGCATGAAGGCATCCAAAGTAAGCAAGGTAACCACGCATGTGTTGCAGGAAATGAAACTCCGTCAGGAAAAAATCTCCATGCTCACGGCATATGACTATTCCATGGCACGTATCGTTGACCGTTCGGGCATTGATGTGATCCTGGTGGGTGATTCTGCCGCCAACGTGATGGCAGGCCACAAAACCACCCTGCCCATTACATTGAATGAGATGATTTATCATGCCAGTTCGGTAATGCGTGCGGTTTCCAGGGCCCTGGTGGTGGTTGACCTCCCCTTTGGAACATATCAGGGCAATAGCCGCGAAGCCCTGTTGTCGGCCATCCGCATCATGAAAGAATCCAATGCAAATGCGGTAAAACTGGAAGGTGGAAAAGAAATTTTAGAATCTGTCGACCGCATCCTGTCTGCGGGCATTCCCGTAATGGGACACCTTGGTCTTACCCCGCAGTCGATCAATAAGTTCGGAACTTATGTAGTGCGTGCCACCCATGAAGAAGAAGCCAAAAAGCTGGTGGAAGATGCCCACTTGCTGACCGAAGCCGGTTGTTTTGCCCTGGTGCTGGAAAAGATCCCGGCCGTGCTGGCTGAAAAGGTCACCCGTGAGATCAGCATCCCCACCATAGGGATTGGGGCGGGTGTCCAGGTAGATGGCCAGGTACTTGTAATACACGACATGCTGGGCATCAACCAGGATTTCTCCCCGCGTTTCTTGCGCAGGTACCATAATCTTTACGAGGAAATTAAACATTCGGTGGAAACGTACATCTCTGATGTAAAGGACCAGAAATTCCCGAATGAAAGGGAGCAGTATTAAGACACCCCTTATGGACGATTTGGTTGCCAGGCTATCGGGAAGGGTCTTGTTTGAAGACAACCACCTCATAATAATAAATAAGCTGCCTTCGGAGATTGTCCAGGGCGACAAGACAGGCGATACGCCATTGGCCGAAGTGGTAAAATCTTATATCAAAAAGAAATATAAAAAACCCGGACAGGTTTATCTCGGGCTTGCCCACCGCATTGACCGCCCGGTAAGCGGTGCCGTGATTTTTGCACGCACCTCCAAAGCCCTCACAAGGCTCAATGCCATGCTTAAAGACCATAAAATACAGAAAAAATATATGGCGGTTGTGCAGGCAAAACCACCGGAATATTCCGGTACCATTGTTCATTTTCTGAAGAAAAATGAAAAAAAGAATAAATCGTATGTGGTATCGGAAGCCGCTTCCGGCGGCAAGCGGGCGGAACTTTCCTATCGACTCCTGTCACAGAGCGATCGTTATTATTTGATGGAGGTGCAACTTCTTACCGGCAGGCACCACCAGATACGCGTACAGCTCGCCGCCCTGGGATGCCCGATCAGGGGGGATGTAAAGTACGGCTTTGACAGACCCAATAAAGACGGCAGCATTCATTTGCATGCGCGTTCGCTTGAATTTATACATCCGGTGCGTCAGGAAACCCTGAAGATTGTGGCCCCTTTCCCGGACGGAGACCCTCTGTGGACCTGTTTTGAGGACATAAACATAACATAAACTTTGGCTGGCTCTGCAAAATATACCGAAAAGCAAGTCCCGGATGGTTCCCCGGGAAATTCCAGGCCGGCCCCGGGCAAGACTACCGGCTTATCCCTGTTCATTCTTTTGCTCTGCGCTGTGTTGTTAAGCAACCCGCCGCCTGTCTATGCGCAGTATTTTGTCAGGGGGCAGGATCCGGCAAGTATACGCTGGCAGCAGATTCAGACCGAACATTTCCGGATTATTTTCCCTGGTGATTATGCCCAAAGCGCTGTCTATATCGCCGATATCCTTGAATACAGTTACGGGCCGGCATCAAGGACCCTGGGCATAGCCCCCCGCCGGGTGCCGGTTATCCTTCATAATCAGACGGTGGTTTCGAACGGCTTTGTGAGCTGGGCACCTGCCCGCCTGGAAATGTTTACCAATCCGCCCCCCGACAATGACCCGCACAACTGGCTTGAACGACTGGCGGTGCATGAATTCAGGCATGTGGTGCAGGTGGATAAATTGAATCAGGGAGTTACCGGGCTTTTCTCTCGGATATTCGGCGAGCATATCACCGGCATTTCCCTGGGGCTTTTTGTCCCTTTGTGGTGGCTCGAAGGGGATGCGGTTTCGGTCGAAACAGCCCTGACTTACGGGGGCCGGGGTAGGCAGCCTGGTTTTGAACAGGGCTTGCGTGCACAGGTGCTTGAAATAGGGGCCTATTCATATGACAAAGCGATGCTGGGCTCCTTCAAGGACTATATCCCAAATCATTATGAACTGGGATACCAGCTGGTGGCCATGGCAAGACGTAATTACGGTGCCGGGATTTGGGACAAGGTCGTTGACAATGTGGCCCGCCGCCCTCACACCATATTTCCTTTTTCGCTGGGCTTAAAAAAGTATGCCGGGGTCCGTGTAGATGAACATTACAGGCAGACTTTTCAGAAACTCGACTCGGCATGGACCCTTCAGAAAGGCCAGTACGACTACACCCCTAACCGCACGGTAAATTCTGACCAAACAATATATACAAATTACCGTCCGATGGCATTTCTGGATGAGGCCACCCTTTTGGTGCTGAAAACCGGGATGGGCGATATACCCAGATTGGTTGCCCTAAGCTTTGACGGGCAAGAGGAGGTACTGTTTACCCCGGGTTTTTACAACTCCAGTCTTTTCTCAAAAGCCGGCAACCTGGTCGCCTGGAGTGAAATCAGGCCTGATCCCAGGTGGGAATACCGCTCGTGGTCTGAAATCCATACCTATGATCTGAATACGGAAAAAACCAGACGCCTCACCCGGCAAACAAGATTCTTTTCCCCGGCTGTTTCACCCGATGCTACAAAGATTGCGGTTGCCGAGGTGACGGCCCGGAATGATTATGCCCTGGTGGTTATTGATGCCCATACAGGGGAGGAGTTTTACAGGATGGCTTTACCCGGTAATGCCTTTCTGATGGACCCGCACTGGCACCCTGACGGCCAAAGGGTGGTGGCCATAGCCCAGGATGAAAGTGGCAAACGTATCCTGGACATTGACCTGCAGAAAAGCCAGGTAACGACATTGTTTCATGCCGGTCATACAGATATTGCACGCCCCAGGTACATACGGCCCGAAATAATTGCTTTCAACGGGGCTTTTTCGGGAATAGACAATGTGTATTTACTGGATGAGGTTACCGGTGAAGTTGCTCAACTCATATCTTCCCGTTTCGGTGGCATAGACGCCTTGCTGTCTGCTGATGGCGGTAAACTGGTATGGTCCGATTACACCTCCATGGGTTATCAGGCAGTGATCCATGAGGACTCCCTGCCTCAGGTATTGCCCCTGAAAGAGCTTGGCAGATATTCTTTGGATTTGTATCAGACACTGGTTGAACAGGAAGGGACCCTGGTCACCGAAAGCAATATTCCGCGCAAGGCGCACCAGGTGAGCGATTACCAGAAAGGGGCACATTTCATTAATGTTCATAGCTGGGCCCCGCTTGCCCTGCATATCGATCACACGGAAGCAAACCCCGGTGTATCTTTTTTCTCCCAGAATGCACTGAGTACTTCCGTTGCTTCCACAGGTTATGAATGGGACCTCAATGAAAGGTTAGGGAAATATTATTTTAATTACTCATACCTTGGCCGTTATCCTGTGTTTGATTTTTCAGCGGAGCGTGGATCAAGAAGGTCTTACTATGTAGACCAGGGTACACCCGACGAACTCATTCCTTTTCTTTGGCTGGAAAAATCACTCAAGCTTCGTGCCAGTATCCCGTTGCGTTTCCGCCGAGGCCCTGTATTTTATGGGATTACCCCTTCTGTGCGTGTGGGAATCACCAGGGCAGACTCCGGGCGTGACAGCCCGGACTTTTTTGAATCGAACGAGGTTTTTCCTGTGAGTTATAGAATGTTGATGTACAGACAGTTGAGATCAGTGGTGCGGGACATCCGTCCACGATGGGCGCAGGTGTTGGATCTTCATTACCGGCATACCCCTTTTTCTGGCGGGAATATGGGTTCGGTACAGGCGGGGCAGCTGATAACTTATTTCCCGGGTCTTTGGAAGCACCACAGCCTGCGTCTGGCTGCCACATACCAGGAACACAGCAGGGGGGAACCAAAGCCCTTTACGATCAATTATAATTTCCCAAATCTGGTCCCTTATCCCAGGGGGTTCAGTGGCAGGTTCGATGAACGCACCTATGGTTTTATGGCCGATTATGCCTTTCCGCTGGCTTATCCTGAGTGGACCATCCCTTCAGCCATTTATGTGAAACGACTTCACTTGAATCTTTTCGTGGATCATGCATGGGCCAGATACCGGGTGATGCAGGACGGCACACCCCGCCTAACCGAAGAGCGCCTGCGTTCTGCAGGTGTTGATATTGTTGGAAATATACACTTGTTGCGCTTTTTTTCCCCTCTCGACCTGGGCTTGCGCACCATTTACCTGCCCGATGAAGGGAAGTTTGCGTTCAGGTTCTTGTTTTCTTTTGAAATATAATAATCGTTCCGGTTTCCGTGCCCCCTGGTATTTTCTCAAAACGGGCTGTCAAAATCACGGAAGCACATTGCCTTTTGGTCTTTTTCTGAGAGCAGCGGAGAATCGGTTTCCCAGTCTATGCCCAGATCCGGGTCATTCCAGCGGAGTGCACGTTCAGAAGCCTTGTTATAGTGCCTGGTACATTTGTAAAAAAACACCGTATTGTCTTCAAGGGTTAGAAATCCGTGGGCAAAACCCGGCGGGATATACATCATCTGATGGTCTTTCGCCAGTAGCTGTGTTTTAAAATGGCGGCCAAAAGTGGGTTCTTTGCGCCTCAGGTCAACAACCACATCCATGACGGCTCCTTTCAGAACACGCACAAGCTTTCCCTGGTCGTGGGGTGGCACCTGAAAATGCAGGCCACGAATCACATTGCGCACAGACCCTGATTCGTTGTCCTGAACATACTCACCGGGAATGCCCACCTGTTTAAAAGCCTCTTTGTTCCACGATTCAAAGAAATAACCCCTGTCGTCGTTAAAAACCTGAGGCTGGATGATGACAAGATTCCGGAATGGGGTGGTGGTGATGGTCATGGGTTTGGAGTTTGGGGTATGAGTTCTACATGTGAATTGCTTCGTTGTAGGCTGCTGCTGTCGCTTCCATGATGGCTTCAGACATGGTGGGATGCGGGTGAACGGTTTTAATAATTTCGTGGCCGGTGGTTTCGAGTTTCCGGGCCACCACGGCTTCGGCGATCATTTCGGTTACATTGGCCCCTATCATATGGACGCCAAGCAACTCCCCGTATTTTGCATCAAAGAGCACTTTTACAAAGCCTTCTTTTGTACCTGCAGCACTGGCCTTACCGGAAGCTGAGAAGGGAAATTTGCCGATTTTAAGGTCATAACCTGCTTCCCTTGCAGCTTTTTCGGTATAACCAACAGATGCCACTTCGGGCGAACAATACGTGCAGCCGGGAACATTATTGTAATCAAGTGGTTCGGGCTTATGGCCAGCCATTTTTTCGACACAAATAATGCCCTCTGCCGATGCCACATGTGCCAATGCGGGGCCGGGCACCACATCGCCGATGGCATATACACCTTCTACATTTGTGCGGTAGTATTCATCTACCTTGATCTTTCCGTTTTCTGTTTTGATGCCTGTTTCTTCCAGGCCGATATTTTCAATGTTCGGACTGATGCCAACCGCCGACAATACTACGTCGGCTTCTATGGTCGCTTCGCCTTTTTTGGTTTTTATTTTCACTTTGCACTTTTTCCCCCTGGTATCTACCGATTCAACAGAGCTGCCAGTCATCACCTTAATCTTTGCTTTTTTGAAAGATCGTTCCAGTTGTTTTGACACCTCTTCATCCTCCAGGGGAACAATGTTGGGCAAGAATTCCACCAGGGTCACCTTTGTACCAATGGCATTGTAAAACCAGGCAAATTCTGTTCCGATGGCCCCTGAACCAACCACCACCATAGATTCAGGCTGCTTGTCCATGACCATGGCCTCGCGGTAGCCAATGACTTTTTTGCCATCCTGGGGCAGGTTGTCGAGCTGTCGGCTCCGGGCCCCGGTGGAAATCAGGATATTTTTTGCTTCGTACTCCGTGGTTTTTCCATCGCTTCCCTTGACGGATACTTTTTTCCCGGTTAAGACTTTTCCGTAGCCCTCAATATGTTCGATTTTGTTTTTTTTGAACAGAAACCGGATGCCTTTACTCATACCTGCGGCCACATCCCTGCTTCTTTTAACCATATCCGAAAGATTTGCTTCGGGTTCGCCCTGGATTGTCACCCCGTAGTCGGCAGCGTGCTTCAGATAATCGAATACCTGTGCGCTCTTTAGCAGGGCCTTGGTGGGAATACATCCCCAGTTGAGGCAAACACCGCCCAGTTCTGCTTTTTCAACCACAGCTACCTTCATACCAAGTTGCGAAGCCCTGATGGCTGCCACATAACCTCCCGGGCCACTGCCCAGCAATATCAAATCATAGATCATGAGTCAAAATTTTTATGGAATGGATTACGAATTTAAGAAAAACCTGATTACGCTTTTATACAATTCATGATTTATTTGGGAAACCAAAATACTGCCTTCTTGTTCAATAAATCCGGGATTTTTGCATCAGGCATCGATGGCATACACCAACATATAGTTGCCAATGCACTCGTAAAACAAGCCATAGCTTTTGTTTGACTCATCTGAGCGGATGCGTCCGGTAAGTGCCCCGCTTCCCTTAAACTCAAAGGGATCGATATGTATATGCTCCCTGAATGACAGCCCCCGTTTCCCGTGGAGTTTATACAGCGCTTCTTTGGCACACCATATCAGGTAAAGGCTCTCCATGGCAGAGTCCTGGAGCTTGTACTGCTGTTCTATATCAGAAAGAAATTTGTGGGTCAGTTTGAATATCTTTTCATGCATAGATTCGATATCTATACCCACAGCTTTATCTCGACTGACAATCAGGGCAGAATAAATGCCTGAGTGCGCCACGGATATATGACCTTCTCCGTTATCCAGGTGTGGCTTTCCGTATTGATCGTATGAGATTCCTGAAACGGACATGGGGTCCAGCAGGTGGGGTAGTATCAAGCGATAACTGAGCCAGTGCTTCCGGCGGAGGGGCGACCGCAGCGCGGCGTAATATGCCTGTTCTGACCCCGACAAACTGGCCCGGTAATACAACTCACCGGTCGCCTCTTCAATTTTCCAGATTCCCAGGGCGGCATTTTTTATCGTTTTGGTCTTGAAAAGCCCCATTCATCAATGTATAAGATGTCATCAATAAGTGTTATATTTGCAAAAATACGAATATAAAGGCACATTAAAGATGCAAAATACCGTAACGAATAATAAATTGGATTATAAGATAAAAGACATTTCGCTGGCTGATTTTGGCCGCAGGGAAATCGCCATTGCCGAGAAAGAGATGCCCGGGCTGATGTCGCTGCGGGCCAGGTACGGAAAAGAAAAGCCACTGGCTGGTGCGCGGATCACCGGTTCTTTGCACATGACCGTGCAGACGGCCGTTTTGATTGAGACCCTGGTCCATCTTGGTGCCGATGTGCGCTGGGCCAGCTGCAATATTTTCTCCACCCAGGATCACGCGGCAGCTGCCATGGTAAAAGCGGGCATCCCTGTATTTGCCTGGAAGGGTGAGACCCTGGAAGAATACTGGTGGTGTACCAGCCAGGCGCTGAGTTTTCCTGGTGACAGAGGCCCGCATCTGGTCGTGGATGACGGGGGCGATGCCACGCTCTTGATACACCAGGGCTACCAGGCGGAGAAAGACCCCTCGCGGTTGAACAAGAAGTCATCCAATAAAGAGGAGGCCATTATCCAGGAGCTTATCCGTTCTGTACATGCGCAGGACCCGCGCAGATGGCATAGGGTAAGTGAGGAACTTAAGGGCATCTCCGAGGAGACCACCACGGGGGTGCACCGTTTGTACCAGATGATGGAAAGGGGTGAACTGCTGGTTCCGGCCATCAACGTGAACGATTCGGTCACCAAGTCGAAGTTCGACAACTTGTATGGCTGCCGTGAATCTCTGGCCGACGGGATCAAGCGTGCCATGGATGTGATGATCGCAGGTAAGGTGGTTGTGGTAGCCGGCTATGGTGATGTGGGCAAGGGCTGTGCCCAGAGCATGCGCAGTTACGGTGCCCGGGTGATCGTCACCGAGATCGATCCCATCTGCGCCCTTCAGGCGGCCATGGAAGGTTTTGAGGTGAAGACCATGGATGAAGTACTGGACGAAGGTAATATTTTTGTGACGGCCACGGGCAACAAGGATGTGATTACTGCGGATCAGATGTCAAAAATGAAAGACCAGGCCATTGTGTGCAACATTGGTCATTTCGACAACGAGATTCAGGTGGATACACTGGATACCCTGCCGGGAGTTGAAAAAGTGCACATCAAGCCGCAGGTGGACAAGTATGTGTTTGCTGACGGCCATGAGATCTTTATGCTGGCCGAGGGCCGGTTGGTGAACCTTGGTTGTGCCACCGGGCATCCTTCCTTTGTAATGAGCAATAGTTTCACCAACCAGGTGTTGGCACAGATGGATCTGTGGAAGAAAGACTATGAGCTGGGTGTTTATACTTTGCCCAAGCATCTGGACGAGGAGGTGGCTCGCCTGCACCTGGAGAAGATCGGTGTGCGCCTGACAAAGCTTACCGATGAGCAGGCTGCCTATATCGGGGTGAAGAAAGAAGGGCCTTTCAAGCCGGATTATTACCGGTATTAATTTACAATTCTCAAGCGGTTGGTGCTGGGGTTGAAAATGGCCTGGTATGGTTTAAGCGGGAATTGTGCATCCCCTTCCACCACACTTCCATCGAGTAGAAGAAAGGTGGAGCCGCAACAAGGATCACTGGCCAGGACCTGATCATCCGGGTTAATACTTACGATGCAATGATTCGGATCACACGGACAAGCCCTGTCAAAGGCCCTGAATTCATCCATCGACAACCTGTACACGATAATACCCCGGTATCCTCCGGATTCGGCTTGTGAAAACTGGTGCGATAAACCCGGACTATTCAGGTTATAATGGATGATGTTGAAATCAAAATCCACGTAAACATAGGGTACCGGATGCTCCCTGTCTTTATCACATGCATTTAACAATACAAGACAAAGTGCTGTCAGAAAGACCGGCAATATAATATATGGTTTGAATTTCATAAATGCCAAACAGTTTTTCGTAAAGTTAGTATTTTTTGATAAATTTGTTTCTCAGGACAACGCACAAACACTGCATCATGGAAGAATATGTATATATTATTTTGGTTGTTATATGGTTGCTGGTCAGTATTTTAAGGAGAAAAACCAAAAAAGATGCAACCAAAGGTGAACCACAGATGGTCCCGCAAGAGAAAACAAGTGCCCCCGCTGATAAGGAAATAAGTACGGAAGAGATGCTGGAAGAATTTTTCGGTGGCGGAAAGAAAAAAACAAAGGAGGAAAGCAAGGAGAAGCCGGCAGAAGAACCGGTTTATGATGCCCCGGAGAGAAAGGAGGTGGAGTTTGAACAGTTTGAAGGTGAGATTGTTGAAGAAGATTTCGCGTTTGCATCAGACGAAAAAGTACCGACAATCGATGATTTGATCGAATCGCACAAAAAGGAAGAAGCCTTGCGGCTGGCCCGGGAGGAAGAGATGGCTGGCATTGAATCTGCAGATGGTATTCCTGAATTTGATTTGAAAAATGCCGTTATTTTTTCCGAAATATTAAACAGAAAATATCACTGATTTTTTAGGAACCCATTAAATTATTACTTATCTTTGTTTCATTAACAAAAAAAAGTATGTAGCAGCCTGATCTTGGATATATTCCAGTATCAGGTGTTTTTTCTGTAAGCCCCCTGTTTTCATTGAGCATAAGGATGGGCTTGTTTGTTAGCCGGAATGGTTCAGGCAAGTCCTGAGTTTCTTTATGAATCCAGGGGTAAACTATTAAAAAGAATAGTCAACAAATATTCCAGGCGTTCGGGTCTGCGTAGCACGTTTGCCATCGAATGTCTGGTATTATTTTAATTACAATTCGGTATGAACCAGGTGAAATATTTTACGAAGGAAGGACTTAAAAAGTTCAGGGATGAGCTGGAGCGGCTTAAATCGGTGGAGCGCCCTGCTGTGTCACAAATGATCGCCGAAGCCCGTGAAAAAGGTGATCTCTCGGAAAACGCAGAGTACGATGCGGCAAAAAATGAACAGGGCATGTTGGAGCTTAGAATTGCCAGGCTTGAAGAAACCCTGAGCAATGCCAGGGTCATTGATGAGAGTCAGCTGGACACAAGCAAGGTATCCATCCTATCGAAGTTAAAACTGAAGAATCTGAAAAACAATGCCGTGATGGAGTACACCCTGGTACCGGAAAATGAGGCAGACATCAAAAACGGGAAAATCTCCGTCAACTCACCAATAGCCAAAGGCCTGCTTGGGAAGAAAGCCGGCGAAACGGTGGAGATCAAGGTTCCGGCGGGGCTGATGACATTTAAGATCATGGGGATTTCCCGTTAATTTGGCCACACACCAGAAATAAAAACAAAGCTTATGGCAAGTATTTTTACCAGAATCGTACAGGGCGAGATCCCATCTTATAAGGTTGCCGAGAATAATGACTTTCTGGCCTTTCTTGATATCCATCCGCTGGCCAGGGGGCATACCCTGGTTATTCCAAAAAAAGAAGCAGACAATTTGTTTGACCTTGACGACGACACTTACCAGGGGCTTTGGCTATTTGCCAAAAAAGTGGCTGCAGCCATAGACAAAACCATGCCGTGTGAACGTGTGGGAGTTGCTGTGATCGGGCTGGAAGTACCCCATGCACATATACATCTGGTCCCTATCAAGGGAATATATGATATTGACTTCAGCAAGCCCAAACTGGAACTGGGCAGCGAAGAATTCGGGCTCATCGCCCAACGTATAGCTGCGGCAATAGAATAGCGGCCTATTTTGAAACCCGGCCGGGATTATCCCCGATAAAGGCTTTCCAGCCGCTGTATGATTTTTTGTTTCCCGCGGAAATATTGTCCTGGTAATGGTGACACAGGGCTACGGCCAATGCGTCAGTGATATCCATGTTGTCAGGAACCCCTTCAATCTTAAGTATCCTATACAGCATGGCGGCCACCTGTTCTTTGGAGGCACTCCCTTTCCCGGTAATGGATTGTTTGATCTTGCGCGGGGAATATTCAAATACGGGAATGCCACGGTGCAATGCAGCTGCTATTGCCACCCCTTGTGCGCGCCCCAGTTTCAGCATTGACTGGACATTTTTACCGAAAAAAGGGCTTTCGATGGCCAGCTCATCCGGATGGTATGTGTCGATGGTGCGCAACACGCTGGCGAAGATCTTTTGTAGCTTAAGGGCCTGATCGCCAAGTTTCCCCAGCTTCAGGACGTCCATAGCGATCAGTTTGATCCCTACCCCTTCAATGCAAATAACACCCAGCCCCATATTGTTTGTTCCGGGGTCGATGCCCAGTATGATCTTTTCGTTTGCTGTCATTGTTGAATGACGATCCCTTTTGCAGGACCTCCAGAAACAAAGCTACTTATTTTTTAAGAATTCTTGCCCGGGGTTGCAGCAATTCCGTTAAATGGCCATGGACTGAAACGCCAGGAAAGGGTCATAAAAAGATATGCGAGGATGCACAATCTGGAGTTGGTCAAAATCTTTCGCGAAAAAGGCTGTTCAGGTTCAAGGG
>PXAA01000011.1 GCA_003567205.1 Bacteroidales bacterium | reverse complement strand
TTAATCAATATCTTGCAAAATGAAACAAAAAAGTGCGGTCATAGGTTCAGGGGTGGCAGGAATTGCTTCTGCAATCCGCCTGGCTGCCAAAGGTTATTCGGTTGAAGTGTTTGAACAGGCACCGGCCCCCGGCGGGAAATTATCCGAACGCCGGCATGGCGGATTCCGCTTCGACACCGGTCCCTCGTTGTTTACCCTCCCGGAACTGGTGACAGAACTGTTCGAATTATGCGGGAAAAACCCACGAAATTATTTCACTTATAACCGCCTGGCTGCCAGCTGCAGGTATTTTTGGGAAGATGGAACGGTGATCAATGCCTGGCATAATTCCAAAGACTTTGCCAACGAAGTGGCCCAAAAAACGAAGGTGTCCGCCGGACAAATCAACAAATTCTTAAAAAAAAGCCGGCGGTTGTATGAACTCACCAATCAGGTGTTTGTATTCAACTCATTGCACAAGTGGCACAATTTTTTGCAACCGGCCTACAGAAAATCACTGTTCCATTTGCATGAACTTGATGTCTTTACCAGCATGCATACCAAAAACAAGAGATGGTTCGGCGACCCGAAAATCGTTCAATTGTTCGACCGGTACGCCACATACAACGGATCAAACCCTTATAAAACACCGGCCACACTGAATATCATCCCGCACCTGGAACACAACACCGGTGCTTTTTTCCCCGCAAAAGGGATGTATCAGATTGTGACCTCACTTGCCGGGCTGGCCAAAGAAATGGGCGTACAATTTCATTTCAACACTGCGGTGGAGTCCGTAAAGGTGCAAAACAGCCGGGTAAAAGGGCTGCTGGCCGGTGGCGAAACCCTTGATTTTGATCTCATTGTAAGCGACGTGGATGTGGTGAACCTGTATAGAACATTACTCCCTGGCGTACCGTTTCCCAAAAAACAGCTTTCCCTCGAACGTTCCAGTTCTGCCCTGATCTTTTACTGGGGCATCAACAAAAACTTCCCGGAATTGTCTTTACACAACATTTTGTTTTCCAGAGACTACCACAATGAGTTCCAACAGATATTCGGAGAGAAAACCATTGGGGATGATCCTACCGTATATGTCTTTATCAGCGCCAGGGAGGTACCGGATGATGCCCCGGCAGGCCAGGAGAACTGGTATGTGATGATCAACGTGCCGGAGAATACCGGACAAAACTGGGACGCCCTGGTGCACAAGGCGCGCAAAAACATTGTTGAAAAAATCAAACGGGTGCTGGGCGTGGACATTGAACCCCACATTGTAACGGAGTCCCATGCCGACCCGCGAAGCATCGAAACCGATACAGGGTCATACAGGGGCGCCCTGTATGGATTGAGTTCCAACAGCAGGTTTGCCGCATTTTACCGGCATCCAAATTTTAAAAAATCAATAAAAAACCTTTATTTTACAGGCGGAAGCGTGCACCCTGGCGGGGGCATTCCCCTGTGCCTGGCCTCCGCCAGAATTATTGACAAAGAAATTCCATCGGCATGAAGAAAAATATAACAACCCGGGGTGCCGGCTACCTGTTCGTGGTTTATTACCTTGTGGGCTTTGTTGGTTTGAGCCTGCCGGGTACACGCGACTTATTCACCCGGCTGATGCCATTGTCGTTGTTGCTGAGCACAGCCGTTTTGCTTTTGTTTCACCGGCACTGGCGTTCCACCGATGTGGTTGTGCTCATCGTGATTGCCATCACAGGATATCTCATTGAAGTGGTGGGCGTGCTTACAGGTCATGTGTTTGGCACATATTGGTATGGCAACGCGCTGGGCATGCAGGTATTCGGAACCCCACTGATCATCGGGGTCAACTGGGTGATGCTTGTATACTGCACGTATGCCATCATGGAAAGCACCCGTTTGTTCTGGCCGGTCAAAGCGATTGCCGCCGCCATCCTGATGGTGGCCTACGATGTGGTCATGGAGCCGGTGGCCATGCGTCTCGACATGTGGAACTGGGAAATCTGGCACTGGGAATATGTGCTGGCTCCCATACAGAACTACCAGGCATGGTTCATCATATCCCTGGTGTTCCTCACCACCATGCACCTTTCAAGGATCAGGACAGGCAACCGGGTTGCTCCCTGGCTTTTTTGGGTACAGTTCATCTTTTTCCTTGCATTAAATCTGACCCTGAGGATATTCTGATATGATCAAAGCAAAACACAACAAGGCATTGGAGCTTTTTTTTGATGTTCTGTTCATTTTTCTGATCCGGAAAAATTTCAGAAAAATGCAGATCATCCACGACCTTGACCCCGGCAAGGAACCTGTGCTCCTTATTGCAAATCATTTCAGCTGGTGGGATGGCTTTATTGCGCAACGGGTAAACAACCTGGTATTTAAGCGCAAGATGCATGTGATGATGCTAGAGGAGGAATTACACAAACGGCCTTTTTTGAGGAAACTTGGCGCATTCTCCATACGAAAAGGCAGCCGCGGTGCCCTGGAGTCATTACACTATGCTTCTGAAATCCTGACCCGCCCTCAAAACCTGCTTTTGCTGTTTCCGCAGGGCAGGTTTGAGTCAACACACCGTTATCCGGTAAATTTTGAAAAAGGATGGTTCCGCATCCTTGAAAAAGCCCCGGCAAACACCCGGGTTGTATTTATGGCAAGTCTTTGCGACTATTTCGAATACCGGAAACCGGCACTCAATGTGTATCTGAAACTTGCCGGGCCTGTCAATGATTCGACCGGCCAATCAAGTGTTCCAGCCGATGGCCAAGTCCATGCTTCGCCCGGCAAAAGAGGTGACCCAGCCGATGGCACGGCCGGCCAGTATTTTTTTGCCGATGCAGCCTCGGTTGAACAAGCCTACAACCGGTTTCTTAAAGAAGCCATCGAGGCACAGGAACAAGAAGCATCAGGCCGCTTCCGGACAGATTGATTTGCATGAAGGCGTCTGATCATCCCCTTTTTTATGTATTTTTACCCCAATTTGGATTCCATGTTTTACCTCGCACTCTTTGTTTGGGTTTTTACCGGGTGCCGTTTGCTGGTGGCCGTGGCCAACCTGTTCACACGCCAGTGGCTTCAGGCAGGCGACCCTGCGGGCAAACATACCATTTCAGTATTGGTTCCGGCCCGCGATGAGGAACAAAACATCGCAACGTTGCTCAACAGCATTGTTGCCCAGGAATACACCCAATGGGAGTGCCTGGTATATGACGACCTATCGGAAGACCGCACCGCTGAAATAGTTCTTGCTTACGGCAGCAATGATCCGCGCATCAAACTCATCAAAGGCACGGAACTGCCCGCAGGCTGGCTCGGGAAAAACCATGCCTGTCATCTTTTGGCATTACAGGCTACGGGACGCTACCTTTTGTTTGCAGACGCGGACATTCGCATGGGAAAAACCCTGCTTAAAGATTCGCTGGCCCATTTGCAAAAACACCGTTTGGCCATGTGTTCCATATTTCCCCAGCAAATCATGCAAAGCACCGGCGAAAAACTGAGTGTTCCATTGATGAACTGGATCCTGGTAAGCCTGCTGCCCCTTCTCCTGACACGCACATCCCGCCATCCATCACTGGCAGCGGCAAACGGGCAATTTATGCTTTTTGATGCGGAAATTTACAGGCAAAATCTTTTTCACCGGCTATTCCGCAACAAAGCCGCAGAAGACATCGCCATTGCCCGCCATATGAAGAAACTGGGCCTGCGGATCCACACCCTCTTGAGCAAAGGCCAGGTGCAATGCCGCATGTACCGGTCACTGCCCGAAGCCATGCGGGGTTTCTCGAAAAATGTGGTGGCTTTTTTCGGATCAAGCACTTTACTGGGGCTGACCTATGCTTTGATCACCACGTTTGGAATCATCCCTGTATGGCTGGCCATGGGCATTATATGGGCCGTTGCCTATTTGGGCATCACCCTTGTGATCAGGATGCTGGTTGCCCTGGCAAGCAAACAAAGCATTGTACACAACACCCTGACCGCCCCTTTGCAACAACTTATTTTTGTGGCGGTTATGATCACGGCATTATACAATAAGTCGCGAAAGAAAAACATATGGAAAGGACGATATATCGACGCCTGATCACGGCGGTTCTTTTGCTGCTGCTGATATGGCAAACACAGTCGTGGGCACAGGAAAGGCCTTGTGTCCGGCGCACCTGCCAGAACCTGATCTACCGGTCTTATGTCGAAGACCGCATGCCGCTTTGGGAGAGTACCCTGGAGACCATGGAGTTTGAATATTCACTCAAGCCCGACGATGCGCTCCTTTACGACGTCCTGCTCGCACAATACGGGCTCATCGGCTATTATCTGGGTACAGACAACAAATCAAAAGTCCGGTCTACGTTGAATAATGCGGAAGAATACCTTGAAAAACTGGAGAATACCCCGGGTTATGAAGCGGCTTCCAGGTTATTCCGGGCATCATTCTATGCCTACCACATTGCTCTCAGGCCCTGGCGCAGTGTGCAACTGGGCATTGCCAGCGAGCGACTGATCAATGAAGCCCTCGAATTAAGGGATGATTACCCGAGGGGATATCTCGAAAAAGCAAATATGTTGTATTTTGCCCCGGCCATTTTCGGGGGATCCAAAAAAAGATCCATTGAATATTATTCACAGGCGGTATCACTGTTCGAGAAGAATATGCAAAACAACCATCGCTGGCTATACCTCAGCACCCTTGTTTCCCTCGCCAATGCCTATGAAAGCACCGGCGATTTAAGGGCCGCAATAGCCACCCTTGAAAAGGCACTCGAATTTGAACCAGGGTTCAAATGGGCAAAAAATGAACTTTTACCGGAACTCCAGGCAAAAAAATAAAAATCCAATAAAAAACCACATATCCTAATGAAAAGACAACTGTTCATACTACATTTTATTCTGCTGTTTGCCATGCTGGTACCGGGCTTTGCACTGGCCGGTAAGATCCCGCTCAATCATTCGGTGTACGACGACTGGAACAACATTGCCAGGCCACATTTATCTGCCGACGGCCGGTGGCTCAGCTATGAGGCGAACCCGCAAAAAGGAGATGGCTGCCTGATCCTGGTAAATCTTTTGACCAATGAGCAAGATACGATTACACGCGGCAGCCGGGCCGCCTTTTCGCCGGGATCTGATTTTGTTGCATACCTGATTTTGCCCAAAGAAAAGGACATCCGCCAGGCAAAAGTTGATGGAAAGCGCCGCAATGAGATGCCCAAAAACCAACTGGGCATCAGACGCCTTTTTGAGGACTGGCACCAGGCAACAGACAATGTACAATCTTTCGACGTTGCCGGGGAAATTTCTTCCTGGATGGTTATTCACCTGGCCGAAATGCCCGAAGACACCCTGGCCGGCACAGAACTGATCATTTACAACCCAATCGATCAGGTAAGGCATTCCTTCGACCACGTCACCGACTATGTTTTGTCGGAAAACGGCCGGATGGTTGTTTTTGTCCAGGCTTTGGACCAAAACGGCCGCCATGTTGTGCAGGCGTTCAATACCCAGACGCAAAGACCGGCAAGCCTTTGTGAACACAAGGGGCGTGTCAAACAGATTGCCACTGACAAACAGGGCACACAAGCCGCCTTCCTGTGTTCGGTCAATGATGACGAACCCTATATCTACAACCTT
>PXAA01000140.1 GCA_003567205.1 Bacteroidales bacterium | reverse complement strand
TTCGCCTTCCTGCAATATGGAAAGCTTTTCTTCAATGCTGAATTTTCGCTTACTTTTGCTCATGATTCTGCTAATTTACTGTACTAATTTGATTCAACAAATGTTGTCCAGCGAATTAGGGGGTTAAGACATAAAAAAGCAATGCTATTGTTTTATGAGCAGAACAACATTTCTAGCTTCAAAGAAATATTTATCAATCAATTTGAATTTGCAGTGAATACATATTTTTAAAGAAAAAACGAGCCACAATAGTTAAGGCTTCGTGTGGCTGAGGAACGAAGCCTAACATGAAGCCAGGTTGCACGAAATCCTTGTTTTTATTATGGAGTTTTAATGATTTCGGAGAAAATTTCCTGTTGTTTTATAAGCAGAAAACGTTTTGAATAGAGGGAATAACATAAGCTTCTGCCCGCCGATGAATTTACCCCGGAATACCCTCGAGAGGTTCTTTACCGGAAAAAGGAAAACCTTCCCATTACATGAGACATTGACCTGCTTCCAGCGATTTTTGTAATCGATACCGCCTCCCGGGATGACACAATGCACGTGAGGATGGAGCGAGAGGTTCTGTCCCCAGGTATGTAACAGTGCAAACATACCGGTTCGGACCTGCATCGAGGTGTGTGAAAACTGCTGGATTGTTTGCCAGACAATGCGAAACAGCAGGTTATACATCATCCGGGGATCGCGCACAAATAGTTGGTTCAAGGTATGGGGAACCGTAAACACCACATGAAAATAGGGCACGGGGAGCAGGTCGTTTTTACGCTGCTGGGTCCAGGCTTCCCGTTGGGTGTTTTGGCATTTGGGACAATGGCGGTTACGGCAGGAGTTATAGCTGATGCGAAGATGCCCGCAGTGATCGCACCGATCAACATGCCCGCTCAATGCGGCTGTACGGCATTGTTTCAGCACACCAAGAGTGCGTAATACGTAGGCATGGGGGACCTGTCTTTGTTGTACTTACTCTGCCGAATATGGATCATCATTCTGCCAGAGTCAATATCGGCGATTTTCAGCCGGCCCACTTCCCGGGCACGAAGTCCGGCCGAGTACATCATTGCCAGCAACACCCGGTGCTTCAACAAGTCAGGTGCCTGGAATATCGCTTTGCACGCCTGGTGATTCAGCACCACCGGAAGCTTGTTTGCCCGCTTGATCGAAGGCAGTTTGATGGATTTTTCAGGCATCCCAAGCAGGCGATAACAATAGCGAAGGCCATAAACTGTGAATTTGAAATCGCTCAATGAGGGAGACTTGCTGTTGCGTGCCAGAGAAGCCAGATAGCGGTTCATCTCCTTCTCTGCAACATACTGGGGCAGCTTGCCAAAGTGAAGCCTCTTACTTCATGCATAGCTCGTTCGATGATAGTAAATGATTTTTTCCGTAGCTTTGTTTGTGTTTTCATCGTACTAATGATTAAGTTTATATGTAATCACTTGTACGAAAAAGTTAGCACAACGCTACTATCCCGTCCCGCGAAAGCGGGATGGGATTTAGTGCAACAGCAGGCTTGCTGCAAGCGGGGCTGTAGTGGGGTTTGAAAATTTTGTGCTTTTTGCAAAAATGACAAGCCGCAAAAAAACAATGAGCAGCTGGCGTACATGCCCTCGCAGACCATTTTTTAGGAAATTACTAATCACATATTGGAGAGTTTATGACCATAAATATTGATAAAATATGGGCGGAATACAGAACGAAAATTTTTCAGTTTATTAGAAGCCGCGTCGAAGACTCCAGTTTTGCTGAAGATATAACACAGGATGTATTTGTAAAAATTCTTAAAAAAATAGATTCGCTTCAATCGGAAGATAAATTGCAGAGTTGGCTTTATCAAATTGCAAGAAATTCAATTATTGACTATTATAGGTTGAAGAAACCTTTACTTAAACTTCCTGAGTTGCCTCATTCTATTGATGATTCCAATAAAAATGTATTAGAAGATTTATCGGAATGTATTATGCCAATGATAAAGAAATTGCCGAAACATTACAGAGAAGCAATTATCTTGTATGAATTTGATGGGAAAACACACAAGGATATTGCACATGCCGAGGGGATTTCATTATCTGGTTCAAAATCAAGGGTTCAGCGTGGAAGAGCAATACTTAAAAAAATGTTAACTGACTGCTGTCAATTTGAGTATGATCGACGTGGACGAGTTTATGATTTTGAGCAAAAATCTGAAAATTGCACTGATTGTTGATAATTGTTTGCGACCTTTTTGATACTTCATTGTCTATATAGGCAAAGACAATTAACTTTAATAGAAATGGAGGTTCAAATGAGCGTTTCAAAGAATGATGAAATTCGAAAATCGGTGCGAGAAAACTATGGCAAGGTAGCTAAATCAAAAAACGTTGGTTGTGGTTGCTCGCCCTCATCCTGTTGTGAAACACCCAACAACATAGCAGACACATCAGTTACTCTGGGTTATTCCGGCGATGATGTAACATCTATGCCAGAAGGAGCAAACATGGGCTTAGGTTGTGGTAATCCACAAGCTATTGCTAACTTAAAACCGGGTGAAATTGTACTTGATCTTGGAAGCGGAGGAGGGTTTGACTGTTTTCTTGCTGCACGGCAGGCCGGCAATTCTGGTCATGTCATTGGTGTGGACATGACACCTGAGATGATTTCAAAAGCACGGGCAAATGCTGAAAAGGGAGGTTACCAAAATGTTGAATTCCGCCTTGGTGAAATTGAGAATTTACCAGTTGCCGATGAATCAATAGATGTAATTATTTCCAACTGTGTTATTAATTTATCCCCTGACAAGCCTCGCGTTTTTTCAGAAGCGTATCGCACATTAAAAAAAGGCGGGAGATTGGCAATATCAGATGTTGTTGCTTTCAATGAGCTTCCAGAAAAAGTTAAACAAGACCTGGCGCTTCATTCGAGTTGTATTGCTGGTGCAGCACACATTACTGAAGTTACCAAAATGTTAACTGAAGTTGGCTTTAAAGATATTCGTATTGATCCAAAGGATGAAAGTAAATCTTTTATTCGTGAATGGGCGCCTGGTATTCCAATCACTGATTATATTGTTTCAGCTTCGATTGAAGCTATAAAACCTGCTGATAATGAAAGTCTAATAGATTGAATAATAATCTAACATTGTGGTATAGAATTTTATACATTCATGGCTGGTACCATAATGCGATTTAATGCTATTTTCAAGCTTACCATCCATGGTTCACTTGAAAAAATACAGAGTGTTCGCTTTCTGCATATAACACGGCATAATACGCTGCGCCCTAAAGGGCTTGGGCTTCGTCACATTTTGCCTTTGCTTCGCTTCGGCAAAACGTCGTATATGCCGGAAACGTTGTGGAACTAAAATACTCTTAACCGACAGATAATAAGCAACTACTTTAAGAAATGAAAATCACCTTTACAATTATGCGGTGGTCCTCTGATATAAAGCTTTGTTTGGCTTAGTACCTCAATGAACGAGGGTAAATTTTACTTCTATCTTTTGAACAAGAGTACTTTTTTTGCAATATTACCCTTGTTTAATAAACGAGCGGGAACCTTACACTTGATGAATATGAGAAAATTGGACACCATCTATTTGCAGGAAGCAAAGGCAAGCTCCGAAGTGAAAAACATCATTACCACCAATGACGAACTCTACAAATCATTAGCAGCGAACAAAAAAGTTGAAAATCCTGCCACAAAAGAAGTTTTAAGTTATAAAGAGGCTCTTTGGTTGGGTTTGGAGCAGCTAAAAACAAAACCGAATATTATCGCAGGCTAAGAGGCGTCACCGAAAATTATGATTGGAAGAAAACGGATTTTTACAATCGATAAAAGTGGGAAAAGAAAAACTATACCTCAACCAAAGACTGCTGAAAATAATAGAGGACAAAGAATAACAGGCGATAACAGCGTTATTGTATAAAGACAACCAGACATATTAAAGAAATGTTCTAAACCATTTTGAAAAAAGTGTCCAAACAATAGGGTGTTAAGACAAGTGGCCCGGTATAGTCAAGATAGAAATTGAAGTTTCCGGTTTCATGCTGGGGTCTTTCGAAAACTTTGTGTAAACGCCTGAATTCATATTCGGCATCTGTCTTCAGATTTATTTAAAAATTGTTGCAAGAACATACCCCAGTCCCGAATCGGATAGATCCAATTTTTTTTGATAACCCCAAATGTTTGAAATTTTTATGCTTACCCAATTTCCCGCCTGTTATTCCCGACAAATACACCCATAAACCCGACATGCAGGATTTACTCAAATATACCCGGGCGCTTCAGCTTTTCTGTTAAAACCCTATGTTTTCAAAAACCGAAACAAGCATTCCCGAGTAGCAAGAATATTGTATTTTTGCAAATCATCAATTTGTCTGAAAAATAATATTCAAAAACAAACATCAATGCCAAAAAGAGTATTTCAATTCTGCTACTTATCTGTCACTTTCATATTTCTGCTTGTCAGTTGCGAAAAAGAAGAAACTGACCACTATCATTTTGATTTACATTTCATTACAGAAAATCTCGAACCCTTTAACTTTGAATCAGGCGGGCAGATCACCGGTCTTGCACCTGACCTGTTGAAGGAGATTGCCCGCGGTCTGAACATTCCTTTTGACGTCGACATTTTGCCCTGGGAAGAAGGCTATACAATGTTGCAAAACTCAGACAATGCTGTGCTTTTCTCAATGGCATTAAACGCTGAACGAATAGACCTTTTTAAATGGGCCGGGCCCTTTGCTGCCCTTGAGTGGCGCTTTTACACCAGCTCACAGAACCACTGGGTGATAAACTCGATGGACAATGCCAGGGACGTAGAGGCAATAGGTGTCCTTTACGACTATGCAGTAACACAGCATCTTGAGTCACTGGGCTTTACCAATCTGGTTTATTTCGACACCCACGAGGAGGCCTTTCAGCATTTACTGGATGGAGACATCGACCTGTATCCCTCTGACGTTTTCTCGGCAAAATCGGCACTGGAAAACCTGGGTTACCTGTATTACAATGTCAGGAGCGTATGGCCCATCAAGACCGATTTACTGTATTTTGCATTTAATAAAAATGTACCTGATGATGTGGTCGCAGATTTTCAAAGTGAAATTGACAAGCTCAAAAGCAGCGGATACCTGCAGCAACTGTCGCAACAGTACTTAAACACTTCTGATTACCCGGGCACGCTTCAGATTTACACTGAGGACTACCTACCATTAACGTTTATGAATTCTTTTGGAGAAATCAGCGGTTTTGGTGCAGACATTGTTTTTGAGATCATGGACAGGACCCCTATCAGGGAACATCTTTTTCAATGGGTTGGGCCAATTGGGACCAACGACACCTATTTTTACCTTAAACAAGGCTCGGAAATCACAATCAACAGCATTGAAGATGCCATGAATCTTGATGCCATTGCTACAGTCAGTTCCTGGTTTTCTGATCAATACCTTCGCGAATTGGGGTTTACCAACCTGGTGGCTTTTGATGAGCCCGGAGCAGGTGTTGATGAGCTAATGAGCGGCAATGTAGATGCATTTGTATGCTCCGCAATTACCATTTCAGACATTTTGCTCGCGAATGGGTACGCTTTTTCAGATGTCGCTCCTGAATTTGTTTTGATGTCGTCGGATTTTTACATTTCCTTTTCAAAAAACACAGACGAAGCAACGGTAGATCAATGGCAGCAAGCCTTCGATGCAATGCAGGCAGATGGCACCTATGATGCCATCTATGAGCGGTGGTTCCAGGAGTAAATAACGGGGTATTAACATCATGAATGGTCAGCTTTTGTGTCACCATTAAAAAATGTGTCCCAACTGCTTCTGCCCTATACAAAATTTCCTAACCCCAACCCATTATGAAAAACTCATTTGATGAAAACCCTGGAAAGGCCAGTGTAACAAATAACCCGGACATAGTTAAGAATACAGACGCAGTGGGCTTTTACAACTGCCACACCCACATTTTTAATTTTAAACATGTACACACGGACTTTCTCAAAGGCATGATCCCATGGTGGTTTGGGGCGATAATGCTGATAATAGGGCTTTTTCTGGTTTGGGTTGTTTGTAGTAAAATGCTGTTATTCTTAATCCAGGGGAGTTTCTCAATAATATTTATTCTTAAACTGATATGCACTATCCTGTTAAGCTTTACTTCATTAATATTTCTCCTGGTGGCCGCAGCCATTATTTTCCGGATGAGAATTCACAACCAGCTTAAGCGCAATAGATTTAAAAAGATCACCTCCATATTGAAAAAAATAATTCCGGGAGAGTTTGATTTTCTCGTACGTTACGCCAATTTCATTCTCCATGCCTACGATACAATTAAAGAGGATTCGAAAAAGCAGGAAGCCGTTTTCAATGAACTTCAGTCTTATTATCCAAAAAACACGAAGTTCGTTGTACTGAGTATGGACATGGATTATATGGTGAATTGCAATAAGGGAGTGGAAAATTCTACCTTCTACGACCAGCTGGATAGTCTTAAAAAGATAAAAAAGAACAGAGATTATGCAAACCTTATTTTTCCCTTTATCCATGCAGATCCAAGGCGGATTGGCCATGACACGGGATTTATTGGCAGAATGGAGGATGAACTTAAATCGGGGCACTTCAACGGAATCAAAATCTATCCGGCTCTGGGCTATTTCCCTTTTGACATCAGGCTGAAACCAATGTATGATCTGGCTTTGAAATACAATTTGCCGATAACCACCCACTGCTCCGCCGGTCCGGTTTTTTATCGGGGCAAACGGCACACCTTGCGCAATGAAGGTTATTACAACGACAAGGCATTTATTCATCCATTTACCGGAAACAAGCTGTACGGGAAAAAGCCCGGACAGTTTACACCCCATTTTACCCATCCGCTGAATTACTATTTCCTGATGAACTGCCCCGAAAAGCTTCATGATTATTGGAAACAATGTGAAGCAAATGGGATAGTGTCACCCACAGGGAACTATTCCGTTGAAGATTTGGCGAAGTATCGGAACTTGAAGATTTGTCTGGGGCATTACGCCGGATCGAAGGAGTGGCGCAGGTACCTCGATAATGCCTGGCTTCCTGCCGAAAGACTGGATCTGGAAAATCCCGGTGACATTATAAATGTCATTCACAGAAAAAACGGAATGTGGAAATATGGCAAACATAAGGACAAAAACCTTAAGCCCATGAACTGGTTCAGTATCATTTCGGAAATGCTTAAGCTGACAGACAATGAGGGTAACACCTACTTTCCGAATCTTTATACTGACATCAGCTACAACCTATCGGACAGACGTATGCTGCCGTTGCTGAAAGTAAGGCTGGAAACCGACCGGCAAATCAGAAAAAAGATTTTATTCGGGACTGATTTTTATATGGTTGCGATGAAAATGACCGAACGGAGAGCTACGATCAACCTCAGGTCGTTTATTGGAGAAGACAATTTCAACCAGATCGCTGTGAAAAATCCGGGGGTTTTCCTTTATACCGGATAGTAATAGATATTACACCCCTTACTTTGTAAAGATCGTTCAAAAACAGCCAACTTATAACACGGCGAAATCAAAAGTATTTGTCTGAACCCCCTGTATTCAAAAACCAACTGACTAAGCGTTGCTTAATTGGTGGGAGATTTACAAGGTATCGTTTCTGAATTTTTTCATATCTTGCATGTATTGGTAAACCAGGCAACGTATCCAAGATATGGCGATCCTTATCATTAGTCCCGGAAGGAATCTGAAGCGGTGGACAGACGCACTGTATGCCGCAGATCCTTCCGTTCCTCTTTTTTTTCCGGAACATGTAAAAGATCCCGCAAAGATCACCTTTGCCCTGGCCTGGAACCATCCCAAAGGAATGTTTCGTTCCTGCCCCAATCTCCGCTGCATTTCGTCTTTCGGGGCCGGTGTGGACCATCTGATGAATGACACGGATATCCCGCCGTATATAGAGATTGTTCGCATCATTGACCCACTCCTCTCAAACGACATGTTTGAATTTTCTCTGGCTTTGGTAATGAAGCATTTGCGAAAACTCTCCCGTTTTTGTCGCTATCAGTCGAAGGGCTTATGGAAAAAGCACGGGTACTTGCGGATGACGGATATAGGTATTGGGATTATGGGCACCGGGGTTATCGGGAACCATGTAGCCTCCGGTTTGCAAAACGTCGGGTTCAGGGTTTCTGGTTGGGGAAGGAAGCCCGGACCAAAAAGAGTGTATAAACGATATCACGGGGCAGAACAACTGGACACCTTTCTATCCGCAAGCGATGTCCTGATAAACCTTTTGCCCCTGACAAGCCAGACTAAAGGGATTATTAACCGCAGCTTGCTTATGAAATTACCGCCCGATGCTTACGTGGTAAACCTTGGGCGCGGTGCACATATAGCAGAAGAGGATTTGATCCGGACTATTGACGAGGGCCATATTTCCGGAGCACACCTGGATGTCTTTGACCCCGAACCGCTGCCCGGTAGTCACCCTTTCTGGACCCACCCTGGTATCGACATTACCCCACATGTGGCCAGTCTGACAGACCCCCGTTCCGTGGCTCCGCAGGTAATGGAAAACTATCGCAGGGCAGAGGAAGGCAAGCCCTTGAAAAACCTGGTTTCGCGTGAACTTGAATATTAACACAACTGTATTATTATGCTAACACTTCACGGCATATTCCCTCCCCTGCCGACATGTTTTCACGGCAGTGAATCCTTGTTCCCTGAAAAGATGCAGGAAAATATCCGGATATTGTCGGCCTTTCCGCTTGCCGGATTCCTCGTTTTGGGCTCCAACGGTGAGTTGGTGATGTTGTCGGAAAAAGAAAAGGCAGCCACATATCATGCAGCACGTGAGGCCATCCCTGCAAGCAAGCTCATGCTGGCAGGTACCGGGGCAGAGTCTACCCGTGAAACCATACATTTGACAAAAGAGGCAGTAAAAGCAGGCGCCGATGCAGTCATGGTATTGAACCCTGCATACTACAAAGGACAAATGAATACAGAAACCCTGGCGGGGCATTACCATGCAGTGGGCGATGCTTCAGAAATTCCGGTAATCATATACAATATGCCTGCAAACACCGGCATGGATATGTCTGCCGAAATCATCCTGAACATTGCCGCACACCCAAACATCATTGGTCTGAAAGATTCTGGCGGCAACCTGGCGAAGATGGGTGCGATCATCCGCAGTGCTAAAAAAGGGTTCCGGGTATTGGCGGGCTCTGCAGGGTTCCTTTTGCCCGCCCTTGTCATGGGTGCTTCCGGGGGCATTCTGGCACTCGCCAATATAGCACCCGCACAGTGTTGCGGAATCGTTGAAGATTTTCAGCAGGGGGCCCTTGATAAAGCACAAAACAAACAACATCAACTAATTGCCGCCAACGCTGCGGTAACCCGACAGTGGGGTGTACCGGCTCTGAAATACGCCATGGACCATCTGGGGCTTTATGGCGGGCCCGTACGAAAACCCCTGCTTCCAATAAATAAAGAAACCAAAAAAAGCCTTGCTGGCATACTAAAGGATGCCGGTATTGGCCCTTTTGAAACCAATATTATTTTTTAACCAAAATATTAAAGACATGTTACGTACTCAATCATTGTTTCTGACAGGAATTATTTTACTGACAACATTTTTTGGTTGCCGGCCAGCCGATGAAGAATACCAGCAACAAATAAGGGAACGCATTGATCAGTATGAAGAGGTGGTATTGACAACCGATCTCTCGTGGCTGAGTGAACAGGAGCGGCAGATGATCCCGATACTGATTTCTGCTGCAGATATTGTTGATGAGATATTCTGGATGCAATCATACGGCTCCGGGGAACAGCTGATGGAATTTATGACTGATCCCTATGCCCGGCAATATGCCCTGATCAATTACGGTCCCTGGGGGCGCCTCGAAGGGCATACCCCATTTTACCCGGGTTTTGATGACAAACCCCTTGGTGCTAATTTTTATCCACCCGATATGGAGCGGGAGGAGTTCAACAAATGGGAGGATGCAGATAAAAGAAGTCCGTATACCATGATCCGGCGTACAGGCGATGGCTCGCTGGTTTCCATTCCCTATGCCGATGCTTTTTCATCACAAAACAAAGAAATCAAGCGTTTACTGCAGAAGGCCGCACAGCTTTCTGAATACGAACCGTTTGCATATTATCTGGAACAACTCGGACAAGCCCTGCTGACCGACTTTTACAGAGATAGTGACCTGGCATGGATGCAGATGAAAGAAAATAACATCGATCTGGTGCTGCGTCCAATGGATACGGGCGAAGACCGTAAATTCGGACACAAGGCTGCTCACAGCGCGTACATTGTGGTAAAGGACCATGCGTGGAGCAGCAAACTGGAGCGTTTTGTAAGCATGGTTCCGGCGCTTCAGGCAAGGCTGCCTGTTCCTGACAGGTATAAGCAGGAAGTGCCGGGAGATGATTCAGACCTATACGTATATGATGCCATCTATTATGCCGGACATTGCAATGCAGGCCCCAAGATCATAGCCCTTCACCTGCCACATGATCCCGAAATACAGCAAAAGGCCGGGACCCGAAGTATGCAGCTAAGAAACGTGATGGAAGCGAAGTTTGATGAAATTCTGCAACCCATTGGAAATATGATGATACACGAAGACCAGCGAAATTACGTAAGCTTTGATGCCTTTTTCCACCTCACTGCATTCCATGAAATCGCCGGCGGACTGGGCATCTCAAACAGGGTTACCGGAGAAGGTACTGTCAGGGATGCATTGCGCGAATACCACGGTATCATCGATGCCACCGTCTCTGACCTGATGGCATTGTACCTGATCACCCAATTGAAGGAAATGGGCGAATTTTCGGAAGAGGACCTTAAACAGGCCTATGTGACCTCCTTTGCCAGTGTCATGCGTTCAAGCAGGTTTGGTACCGCCGGGGCGCACGGGACCGCAGGCATGATCCGTTTCAATTTCTTTGCCCGCGAAGAAGCCTTTGCGCGCTGCCAGGAAACCAATACCTACCTGGTGGACTTCGACAAGATGAAGGCAGCTGTTGAAAAGGCCGTTGAAAAACTGCTGATCATCCAGGGTGACGGAAACTATAGTGCAGCAAAGGAAATGATCCAACGAGACGGCGCCATGTCAGAAACCCTGCAACAGGATATCGAACGCATCAACCGGGAGAATATTCCGGTGGATGTCATTTTTCAACAGGGCCTGCGATACCTGGATCTGGATTAGTCTTTTTTTCAGCCCGCGTCATTTCCCGTTTTCCCTCAGGACCTGCCGGATGTGTTAATGAAAAACCACATTCCTTCAGGGTCCTTTTAACACTGCCTTTGGCGCAGTAAGTTGCCAGAACACCGCCGGCTGCCATGGACCGTTCCAGTTTGGCAAACACCTCTTTGCTCCATAAATCCGGCTGCAACTGCGGGGCAAAGGCATCGTGGTAAACAAGGCGGAAAGTATCCGGCGGAAGGGGTGCATCTGACAGGGGCAACTGCCATTTGTCGAAAATAAATTCGGGGGAAATTTCTGTCGTTTCACCAAATGGGGTATTGTGCATGTTAAAAAATGCTGTCGCCAGTTTTCCACCGGCCACCTTGTCAGCCAAATTCAAACGGGATACCTCACCGGCCGTCAGGGGATAGGGCTCCAGGGCAAGGTAGTGTACCTGGATACTAAGCGAAAGTGAACGTTCGAGCGTGAGTAATGCATTCAGTCCGGTACCAAAACCTACCTCCAGAATACTGAATACTTTACGATCATCTTTGCTCCCGCCGGCAAAGGATTTTACCGCAACATCAAAACCTTCTTTAATGAATACGTGTACAGACTCGCTCAGGGCCCCGTGCACCGAATGATAATGTTCATTATATTCCGGGAAAAATAAGGTGTGGGACCCGTCGGCGGTTTCCTTTAATATGCGGTTATGAAAATGCTTCAATGACAAATATTTTTGATTCAAATGTAAACAAAAACCCCTGTTCAGGTATTTATAGTATACCTTTAGGATTTAAGCAAACCATCAAAAATCAGGATATAATGAGCAAACTTCAGATCTGGCTTGCGCAAACGCGCGCAAACTTTCTTCTTCTGGCTGTTTTCCTTGTATTAATTGGCCTGGCATATGCCGCCAAATACAATCCAGAAGGAGCCTTTAACTGGTGGTCTGCCATCCTTATCATGGCCGGGACCATTTCAGCACACATATCGGTCAACCTTTTTAATGAGTTATCCGATCTCCATACAAAGATTGACTATATGACCCAGCGCACACCATTCAGCGGGGGCAGCGGCATGCTTACGGCAGGGAAAACCAGGCCGGGCCAGGTGAGGTTTGCTGCGCTATTTACATTGATTCTTTCAACTGGTGTGGGGGCGTATTTTACCATCACCGCTCATTGGACCATCGCATTGATATCCATCCTTGGTGCCCTGACCATTGTGTTTTATACCAATACCCTTGCCCGCTATATGCTGGGTGAATTTTTTGCCGGGCTGGCCCTTGGGACCCTGGTGGTCATCGGAGCCTACATCGCCATGAATGGCACCCCGGGAACGGCTTTAACAGCATTGGTTCCCATCGAAGTGTGCCTGATATCCATTCCGCCGGGCATCCTTACCTTTTTGCTTCTTTTACTGAATGAGTTCCCGGATGTGGAAGCTGATAAAACGGGCGGCAGAAAACACCTGGTGATCAGGTTTGGCAAAAAAACAGCAGCAAAAATTTATGCAGCGGGGTTGTTTGTCACCTTTGCCATTATATTGTTGTTACCCCTTTTGCAAATTGCTTCTTTTTGGCTCTACCTTGCCTTGCTTCCCCTGCCAATGGCCCTGAAAGCATCCCAAACCACAGTGAAACACGCTGAAAACACAGAGAAACTTGTGCCTGCCATGGGCATGAATGTAATGATAGTCCTGGCAACTGATCTGCTCATTGCCATTTCGGTCATAATCCAGGTTTAAATACCGGTTTTCCGGATCTCTGCCACATAGTTGTGATCCCTGCCCTGGTATATTACCCTGGTGAATAAGCCACAACGGCCAGCGATATCCGTTAGGTTATCCGGGTCAACGAACAACCAGGGGAAGGGTTTTGCCTTAATGCCCTGGTAAGTCAATTGGTATTTCAATTCGCCATAATAATGTTGCCCCATGGGGATCATTACCGATCCGTCATCTTCCCTGTACATATACATCAGGTCTGTAGACTCCAGGTAGATAATCCCATCCGAGTTTAATAATTTTCCGGCATGGGTGAGCAATTTTTGCAAGCGCTTAAGCGTGCCTGCCATTCCCCCGCCATTCATCAAAAACAGAATGGTGTCAAATCCTTTTCTTCCGATCCGGAAAAAATCGTCGCACAACGCATCCCTTACACCACGTTGCCGCATCACCGCAGCGGCCCCCGGTGAATGGTCGATGGCACACACATCGTGCCCCCTGGCCTGCAATTCCAGGGCATGGCTTCCGGCCCCGGCACCCACATCCAGCACGCTGCCACGGCAACGGTCAATCACCATCTGCTCCCATTCCGGCATCTTTCCGTAGGAACGGAAAAAATAGGCAACAGGCAGTTCCTCATTCTCTGAGATATTGGTAGCCACCCGGATTACCCTGTCGGTTTTCCCGGCCAGGTAATCCTTAAATGCCATTCCAAAAATATCCACATCCTGCATGTTTGCTTGTGCATTTACTTGTCAGATATCAGCCCCTGAAAAACAAACACCCGTCGCCGTAGCTCAAAAAACGGTAATCATTTTCCATGGCATGCTGATAGATCCTTTTCCAATCTTCTCCTACAAATGCAGCCACCAAAAGCAAGAGGGTGCTTCCGGGCTGATGGAAGTTTGTTACCAGCACATCTGTCATCTTAAAATCATATCCCGGTACAATAATCAATGCGGTTTCTCCACGGAGTTGCACCAGGTTTTCTTCTTTCATCCGATCAGTCAGGGCCTTGATTGCCTTGGTCCTTGATGGCAGCGGGCCGGTCGATTCGTACGGGGCCCATTGCGAAAGGTAAAACAAATCATCTGAAGGATGGTGTCCTTTCAACATGTCCGCACCCAGCCAATATAAACTCTCAAGAGTGCGCAAACTGGTGGTTCCCACCGAAATGACCGGTCCCTTGTGGCCAGCCAGCGTCTCCAGTAATCCAAGGTCCACCTGAAACTGCTCATGATGCATCAAATGGTTGCCAATGGTATCGGATGTAACTGGTTTAAATGTACCGGCGCCTACATGCAGTGTCAAAAATTCCGTGGCAACGCCCCGGTCATGCAGTTTGTCGAATACCTGGCCGGTAAAATGCAGCCCTGCCGTTGGTGCGGCCACTGATCCAGCATCCCGCGAAAAAACGGTCTGATAGGTGGCTTTATCTTTTTCTTCAGCCTTGCGGGTAATGTAGGGGGGCAGGGGCGTCTGGCCCGCCAATTCAAGCACCTCGGCGAACCCCACATGCGAAGGTTCCCAGTAAAAATTCACCAGATAACCATCTTCATATTTTTTTTCCACGGAAGCATACAGCACAAAATCCCTGTCCGGGTGATGTATCACCAGCTGCCCTGCCTTCCATTTTTTGGCATTGCCTACCAGACAATACCAAAGGGCTGGCGAAGCATGTCCAAGGGCCACATTTACATCTCTTGACGGGGCTACCGGGTGCAGGCATAATATTTCTATGCGCGCACCGCTTTCTTTGAAAAACTCCAGTCGTGCCTGCACCACCCTGGTGTTGTTTAGCACCATCAGGGAACCGGAGTCAACATATTGATGGATGTCACTGAATCCGGCATCTGAAACCCTGCCATCATAATACACCAACAGCTTTGATGCATCCCTCTCCGGCAAGGGATGTAAAGCAATGCGGCCGGCGGGCAGCACATAGTTAAACTCCCTTGTGGCAATATGTGCCACATCCTTTAGCGGCGCGATCATCCGAACAGTGCTGAAATGGCCTCCATGTTATAAGAATGGAATATATTCTTGCCTTCGGGGGTATACAGGAAGGCGATGGTTGACTTATAATGTGCCTGAATGGCCGGACGGACAATCTTCATTGTGCTGTTCATTAATCCATTAGACTCAGAAAATGGCTCCTTGATAATGGAAACGGCAGCGGGCAACCAGCGTGGCGGAAACATGCCTTCCAGTTCACCGCCTGGCATAAAGCGATTCAACTCTGCTCTGATCATTTGTAAAACAGCTTTCCGCCCTTCCTCCGTCGATGGAACAAGACCCTTTTTGGAGAGATAATCTTTTACCTCTGACTTATTGATTACCAAAAGGCCCACCGTATATGGATCCTGATTATTATACAACATCACCTGGTCGAAGAATGATGACTTTTCCATCATGGCTTCCTCAATGCCTTCGGGGCTGTATTTTTCACCGTCGCTGCCAATAAGCAGGCTTTTTTTGCGTCCTAACACGTAAAGGTATCCTTCGTTATCCAGATAGCCCAGGTCACCGGTGTATAACCATCCACCCCTGAGGACCTCTTTAGTGGCCCGCTCATTGTCCCAGTACCCGGCCATCACATTGTCGCCCTGCACCACAATTTCGCCCTGTTCACCAATGGGTTTTTCCATCCCGTCATCGCCGCAAATCTTTAAATCGAGCCAGGGTACCATCTTACCCGATGAGCCTATCTTGTGGTAAGCGGGGGTGTTGGAGGAGATGACCGGCGATGCCTCCGTAAGGCCATATCCCTGGTACATCGGCATTCCCAGGGCGTAAAAAAAGCGTTGTAATTCGATATCAAGCAATGCCCCACCCCCTACGAAAAATTGAAGCCGGCCGCCAAAACCAGCACGGATCTTGCTGAATAAAATGGCATCAAATAAGCGATATAAGGGTTTGAGCAGTTCCCTGGCACCACCACCCTTGTTGTGCCCCTCCCTGTTGTAAGTATACGCCGTTTTTAACCCCATTTTGAACAACCACCGGGCCAACCGGCCTTTGTCCCTGACCCCTTTTTCAATATTGTTCCTGAAATTTTTTGCCAGGGCCGGAACACTCAGTAAAAAATGGGGAGCCATCTCCCGTATACAGACAGGAATGTTTTTGAGGGTTTCATTAAGGGTTTTACCTGTTTTCAGTGAGGCCAGACTGGCGCCATTGCGTATCAGGGCGTAGATGCCAACGGTGTGCGCAAAGGAATGGTCCCAGGGCAGAATATGTAACGATGTATACTCCGAAGGTACGTAAAATAAGGCGGAAGCCTGCTCCACATTGTGGATATAGTTATAATGGGTTAGAATAATTCCCTTTGGATCGGCAGTGGTGCCAGAAGTGTAACAAATATTGGCATAATCGCCAGGTGCCAGTGATTCCTTTACCTTTTCCAGTGTTCCGGAATATTTATCATGCAAGGCATCGCCCCGCTGCCGGATTTCCTCAACAAATACAATTTCCCGGGAGTTCTGTTCGCCGGCAAGCGCTTCTGCCTCATCCATCGGATCCAAAACAACAACAAATTGCAGATCAGGCAACTTGTTTAACAATTTAAAAACCTTGTGCTGATGATTTCCGGAAACCACAATTCCCTTGCACGAAGAGTGTTGCAGGCGAAAATGCAGGTCGGCAGGCTCATCGATCTTTACCGACAATGGAACACAAACCCCCCCAGCAAACAGGATAGCAAGTTCACTGATCACCCAATCGTTGCGGCCTTCAGATATCAGGGCCACCCGGTCGCCCTTTTCCATGCCCAGGCTCAACAAGCCCCTTGCGGTCCGCCTAACCTGGCGATAGGCATTGGCATAGGTTGTACCCTCATACGCTGTTTGTTTCTTCTCCCAAAGAAGAATATGATCCGGGTACTTGTGGACACTCTCCTCAAAAAGACGGGGAATGGTTTTGTTTTCCATCGCGGGTATATGATTTAAAATATCCACAAATAAACTAATTTTGCATGGGCTTACCAACAATTTTTTCGCCTGATACGGGTGCAGAGTGATGATAGCGGGTAAGCATCCAAACAGATTACAAAATGTTTGAACCGGTCTTTTTCAATACCATTGCGCAATACAAAAAACAGCACCTGCTTAGTGATCTCTCTGCGGGTGTCATTGTTGCTGTTGTGGCGTTACCGCTTGCCATAGCCTTCGCTATTGCCTCGGATTTACCCCCGGAAATGGGCCTTATCACAGCGGTGGTAATCGGTTTTTTTGTGTCTTTTCTAGGGGGTAGCCGGGTACAAATAGGCGGGCCTTCGGGGGCACTCATTGTGGTCATTTACGGGCTTATGCAGCAATTCGGGCTGGAGGGGGTGCTGCTGGCTTCTGCTATGGCGGGAATAATGCTCATTATTATGGGTTTATTGCGCTTGGGGACCATTATTCAGTTTATGCCCCATCCCATTGTGGTTGGTTTTACCAGCGGCATTGCACTGATGATTTTCAGCTCACAGATACAGGACTTACTTGGGATTCCCGGTACCGGACTGCCGCCGGATCCTCTAGGAAAATGGGTATATTATATCCGGCACCTGGGAGAAATCAATTATATGGCCGGAGGGATGGGTCTGATTACCATACTGATTACCATATTTTGGCCCAGGGTATACCGGAAAATTCCGGGCTCACTCATTGCCATCGTTGTGGTTACGGCATTGACCGCTGTGTTTGACCTTGACCTGGCAACCATTGGGAGCAGGTTTGGCCAATTCTCTGCCTCTTTTCAACTGGCCGGTTTTTCGGGGATAAACATTGAACTGTTGCAACAATTGTTTGTCCCGGCATTCACTATGGCCATGCTGATTGCCATCGAATCCCTTCTTTCTGCTATTGTAGCTGACGGGGCCACAGGATACCGCCACCGGCCAAACACAGAATTGATGGCCCATGGCATCGCCAACATATTATCGCCCATGTTGGGAGGCATGGCCGGTTCAGGAGCGCTGGCCAAAACCATGACCAATATTCGCAATGGCGGAAAAACGCCCCTGTCGGGAATGATTCATGCCGTAATACTCCTTGTATTTATGCTATTCCTGGGCAAACTGGCTATGATGATACCACTTGCCGTGCTTGCAGGCATCCTGGTGGTGGTTGCCTATAATATGAGCGAATGGCGTTCCTTTAGAAATATTTTAAAAAGTTCAAAAAGTGAAAGCACGGTATTGCTGACCACCTTCCTGTTGACTGTTTTTGTCGGACTGAATTTTGCACTTCCTTTCGGCATTATCATGGCCTTGATACTCTTTGTGAGACGCGTAATGGAAACTACCGACATAGAAGTGCTCAGACACGAAGTGGAAGATGAACGTTCGCACATCTCCGACGATTTTGAAACACTGAAAATTCCCGAAGGGGTCGAAGTCTTTCAGATCAAAGGCCCGTTCTTTTTTGGCATCGCCAATAAATTTGAGGAAGCTGAGCAGGAAATCCGTGAAATTCCCAAAGTACGGATAATCCGTATGCGTCGGGTCCCATTTATCGACACCACCGGCCTTAAGAACCTGCGAAGCTTTTTCGAGCGGTCAAAAAGACACAGGACCCGGATCATCTTGTCGGGCGTAAGCCCCAAAGCCAAAGAAGGCCTGATAAAAGAAGGCCTTTATTTTGAAATAGGCACAGAAAATATCTGTGAGAATATTGAATGCGCACTTACCCGTGCAAAGGAGATCATTAATTGATTATTACGTATTCATTGTATTTTCCACCATACGGATAATCTCCTCCTCCTTCTTCCTGGCGTCCGCTTCAATCTCCTGACCTTCACGGTACAGTTCTTCGTAAAATTCTTTATCTTCGAGGCCTTCTGCATTGATCTTTACGTTCATAAAGGCACCGATCACGGCAGTGCGTGCACACAAGGCACCTACACCGGCATCTGTGATTGAGGCAGGATTCCCCTTTTCCACCATGGCCTCCATCACATCCATCGACTCATAAGCCTTTTGCATGATACGGAAAGGGATCTGAATGGCGTATTTTGTTGCATCCTGAATGGCCTGGTGCCGGGCTTTTTTGTCCTTTTCCGACTTTTTAGGCATACCAAAGGCTGCCATTATGCGGTTAAAGGCACGGGTATCTTCATCCACAAGGTAAAGCAGTTCGTTTTTAATGGCCTGCCCTTTTTCAGCCCACTTGCTGAACTCTTCCCATCGTTCATCCCAGCCACGCTTATGCGAAGAAAGGTTGGCAACCATGGTTCCAAGCGATACGCCCAACGCACCCACATAGGCCGATACGGAACCTCCTCCCGGTGCCGGCGACTCACTGGCTGTTTCATCAGCAAACCCTGATACGCTCATATCAACCAGTTTTTTACCCTCATCCCCGGCAATCATGTATTCAATGATCTTTTCTTTGGGGTCAAAAGGTTTTAGTTCATCCAGCCCCATAGATTTAACGGCAATTTTTATGAGCTCATCCCCCGAAACACCTAAACTCCTTTGTTGCTTTTTCAAAAAATATTTACCTGCATCCAGCATGGCCTTCAACGGCACCAGCCCCACCAGCTCCGATCCGGTAACGCGGATACCACGGTTGGCTGCTTTGGCACACACCTCGTCAAAAGCCACATGCACAGGGGTTATGCTGATATTTGTCAGGTTCATGGATATTTGGGCGATGCCATATTCTTCTATAAACCAACCAATGGCTTTTACCTCCTTCAGGGTCCCCGGAATATATACCTGATCCCCTTTTTCGTCTTTGACAATTTTCCCGGTAAGTGGATGACCTTTCCGCTTGACGCGGCCTTTTTCGCGAACATCAAAGGCTATTGCATTGGCACGCCGTGCGGAGGTGGTATTCAGATTGATGTTGTATGCCACCAAAAAATCACGCGCTCCCACCGCCGTAACACCACTTCGCTCATTGAGGCTGGCGGGACCAAAGTCGGGTTTCCATTCCGGTTGTTTTAATTTATCCGCCATGGCTTCATATTCCCCTTTGCGGCAATTGGCAAGATTCCTGCGCTCAGGTTTCAAGGCTGCATTTTCATAGCAGTAAACGGATATACCCAGTTCATCTCCAATGCGTTTTGCTAATTTGTGGGCATACTCCACAACCTCTTCCATAGAAATATTTGCGACAGGCACCAGGGGGCATACATCCGTGGCGCCCATCCGGGGATGCGCGCCTTTGTGTTTACGCATATCGATCAGTTCAGCGGCTCTTTTAACCGCCCTGAAGGCAGCCTCCACCACTTCGTCAGGACTTCCGACAAAGGTCACAACAGTGCGATTGGTTGCCTGTCCGGGATCCACATCCAACAGCTTTACCCCTTCAACGGTTTCTATTTCCCGGGTAATATTGTTAATGACACCCATGTCTTTGCCTTCACTAAAATTGGGGACGCATTCTATCAGTTTTTTCATTATTCAACGGGTTTTTTTATGATGAACTCCTCTATATGCGAAAATATAAAAAAAGCCCTTATGAAAAAGGGCTATTTTGTAACGAATAATTCATACGTCTGTTATCAGATCCTGCGTTCTTTAATGCGGGCACGCTTGCCACGCAATTTGCGGAGGTAAAAGATGCGGGCGCGCCTTACAAGGCCGCGACGGTTCAGAACGACTTTTTCTATAAATGGGGAATGTAAAGGGAAAATTCTTTCCACACCAACATTCCCGGAAATCTTACGAACGGTGAAGGTCTCAGAGACCCCGCTTCCCCGCCGCTGAATCACAATTCCCTGAAAAGGCTGAATTCGTTCTTTGCTTCCTTCCCTGATCTTATAATGGACCGTGATGTTATCACCGGCTTTAAAAGCAGGCCATTCTTTTTTTTCCACCAAACTGTCCTGCACAAAATTCATTATTTCCGTCTGGTTCATTGTAATATATTTTTTTATGGATTCTTAGGCTAAAACGGAGTGCAAAGGTAGGGAAAATATTTAAAACATTTTGAGGTTCTAAACAAATTTCTTATAATTAAAAAAATTTTGTAAACTTACATTTTATTTCCTACTTATTAACAAAATAATAACAATATGAAAAAACAATTGATTACAATGCTGGTTTTATTTGCCCTTGGTTCTTGGCCGCTTACAGGGGATTCGTTAGCTTCCAATGCTTCAGACAATGAAATACCGCCCATTTTCAAGGAAGGCGATCAGATAATCAATATAGGCCTGGGGATTGGCTCAACAATTTACAGAGGCAGGTATTACACCTCCCAGGTGCCCCCAATATCAGTTTCTTATGAAATGGGGTTTATGGATGATTTCCTGGTAGAAGACATGACCCTTGGGCTGGGCGGATACCTGGGTTATTCCTCCGCGAAATGGGAGTACGCTGGTTATGGCTGGAAATACAACTACTTTATCATCGGAGGGCGCGCTGCAGCCCATTATCCGCTGGTTGAGAACCTTGACACATACGGAGGCTTTATGCTGGGCGTAAAAATTGTATCATCATCCAGTTTTGGCACGGGACTCCCCGGGACATCTCCCAGTTCAACCGGGCTTTCCTGGTCGGGCTTTGCCGGTGGCCGCTATTATTTCACCGAATCGCTGGCTGCAATGGCCGAAATAGGTTACGGGATTGCCTATCTCACCATCGGGGTTGCCATGAAACTTAATTAAGAAACCTCTTTTTTTAAAAATAGCCGGGCATGTTTGAATTTTACAACATGTCCGGTCTTCTTTTTTTTGTGCGCATAACCGCCTGTTCATGTCGCCATTCGGCAATTTTCCGGTCATGCCCCGACAACAGGATTTCGGGTACTTTCCAGCCTTTATAATCTGAAGGACGGGTATATACCGGCGGGGAAAGCAACTGGTCCTGGAAAGAATCGGTCAGGGCAGATGTTTCATCACCCAGCACACCGGGAATCAGGCGCACCACTGCATCTGTCAGGATGGCCGCAGGCAGTTCGCCGCCAGACAACACATAATCACCTGCTGATACTTCCCGTGTGATCAGATGTTCCCTTATGCGCTCATCAACGCCCTTGTAGTGGCCACATAGAAGGATCAGGTTTGAACGGGTCGAAAGGTTGTTCACCATGGGCTGATCCAGGCGTTCGCCGTCCGGGCTCATGTATATTATTTCGTCGTAAGCCCGCTCCAATTTCAGGGCATCCAGGCAACGCTCAACGGGTTCAATCATCATCACCATGCCAGCCCCGCCCCCAAAAGGGTAATCATCTACGCGCCGGTGCTTATCTGTAGCATAATCACGAATATCGTGCAGGTGGATTTCCACCAGTTTCTTCTCTAGCGCCCGCTTCACGATTGAATATGAAAACGGTCCTTCAAACATCCCGGGAAATATGGTCAGTATATCTATTCGCATACGTTTGTGTTTTTCCTGGCAAGTTCAAAGACCTCGTTTAGTTCACAGGTCATTACCCCGGGTTTTTCCGTCAGAGCGGCATTTAACATGGCCCGGGCGACTGTTTCCGCATGGATGGGGCGGTACTTTCGCATGAAGCCAAGGCGGGTAATGACCCGAAGCAAAAATATCCCGAAATTTTCAGCAGGGCGCTTCTCTTCCCTTGGTCCTGTAAGAGCCCCCGGTCGTATAAACACTTTTTGTTCTATGGATAATTTACGGATGTCTTTTTCAAGTTCGGCTTTCATACGCATATAAAAAAAAGGCGAATTCAGCCTGGC
>PXAA01000081.1 GCA_003567205.1 Bacteroidales bacterium | reverse complement strand
CAATGGCCCCGGCGCGGCTTACGACCACATCGGCGGCTGCATAAGCATAATCCATCCGGTCAATAAAAGCGCTGACAGATGCCCTGAATTTTCCTGGCTTTCCGGGTATTGATGCCAGGGCTTCCTGGTAAAATGAGGCCCCTGTCTGCCAGATCAGCTGTATGTTTTTCTCCGCAAACAAATCGATGTGGGCTTTTACGCTTTCGTTGATGGACCGTGCACCAAGACTTCCTCCGGTCACAAACAAAACGGGGTATCCGGGCGACAAACCAAAATGTTTAAGCGCTTCCGCCTGCTTGCCTTCGGTCTTTACCACGTCATTCCTTACAGGGTTGCCTGTAAGGAATAGCTTTTCTTTTGGAAAATATTTGTCCATCCCCTCGTAGGCGACACATATCTTATCTGCCTTCTTACCGAGAATCCTGTTGGTGATTCCGGGGAAAGAATTTTGTTCTTGTATGACGATTGGAATCTTTTGCCTGGCAGCGGCCCAAAGTACCGGCCCGCTTGCATATCCGCCCACGCCGATCACAATATCCGGTTTAAACCGTTTTACGATCTGTTTTGCCCCGGCCAGGCTTTTAATGAGCCTCCATGGCAGCAGGAAGTTTTGCCAGCTGAAGCGTCGTTGTAAGCCGGCTATATCCAGGCCGATGATGTGAAACCCGGCCTTTGGTACTTTCTGCATTTCCATACGCCCCTTCGCCCCTACAAAAAGAATCCGGGCACTATAATCCTTCTTCTTCAGGGCCAATGCAATGGCAATGGCCGGAAAGACATGTCCTCCCGTACCTCCTCCTGCAATGATGGCCTTAAGTGGCCTCCCCATTTGTAAAGGTGTTTCCATGCTCAGTTTCTTTTTGTTCTATGGTTCTGCTAACACTTAAAATAATCCCAATGGCCAGGCTTGTAAACCACAGGGAGGTACCCCCCATGCTTACCAGCGGCAAAGGTTGACCGGTTACAGGCAGCAGGTTAACCGCTACTGCCATATTGATAATGGCTTGGAATACAAGGCTGAAACTCAGACCTACGGCCAGCAAAGCACCGTAAGTGCCCGGGCTTTTGTGGGCGATCCTGACCCCCCGGTACAGCAATATCAGGTAAAACAGCAGTATCAGGAAGCCTCCCACCAAACCGTATTCTTCTACAATGATGGCATAAATAAAATCTGAATATGCCTGGGGCAGGAAATTTCGTTGGGTGGAATTGCCCGGCAGTTTCCCGATAACGCCTCCGCCGGCGATGGCAATTTTAGCCTGGTCTGCCTGGTATGTATCGCTGTTTTCTTTGTCAAGGTATGTATTGATCCTGCTTTGCCAGGTGGAGACCCTGCCGCTTTCCGGTAAGACAGTCAAAATGGCTATAAAGATGGCTGCCCCGGCAATGGCAATACCTGTCAGCGCCAAGATATAGCGTATCCTGACCCTGCCGATAAACATCAGGACAATGCAACTGATAAATAAGATGGCTGCGGTCGAAAAATTGGCCGGCAATATCAGTGCACAAACCAGGATCACCGGTAACACCATCGGAATAAATGAATGATGCAAGTCTTTGATCACTTCCTGTTTACGGGTAAGCACCCTGGCCAGATACATAATGAGGGCCAGTTTCGCAAAATCAGAACTCTGAAAGTTGAGGTTTACAATGGGTAAAGTGATCCAGCGCTGGGCTTCATGGATGCTTGTGCCCCTGACCAGGGTAAACACCAGCAAAGGGATGGCCACAAACAATGCCAGCTGCGAGATCCTTGAATAATAAGTATACCTTACATTATGTGCCAGGTACATCAAACCAAGCCCAAAAGCAGCTATGACTACATGTTTTATCAGATAGTACTCGGTATTGCCAGCCCTGAAGCGATATGCCAGGGTTCCTGTGGAACTGTAAACCGCCAGGATGGAAACGATGTACAAAAAGATCACCACCATCCAGATGGTCCTGTCACCTTTGATATATTTTGGGATAGCCAGCATAAATAATTTTTGTTTCCCGTTTATAGTTCATAAACTGCTTTTTTAAAACGTGCACCCCTGTCGGCATAGTTGTCATACAGGTCGAAACTTGCACAGGCCGGCGACAATAGAACCACATCACCAGGGTCTCCAAGTTCATAAGCAATGTTTACGGCCGCGTGCATCTCCCTCGCCTCAAAAACAGGCTGAATAATATCCTGGAAAAACCGGACAATATTAGAATTGTCCGCTCCCAGGCAAATCATGGCCTTCACTTTTTCCTGTACAAGAGGCGCTACAATGGAATAGTCATTTTCCGGATCCTGACCCCCGGCAAGCCAGATCACCGGGCTGTGCATACTCTCAAGGGCATACCAAAGGGCATTCAGGTTGGTCGCTTTGCTGTCGTTTATAAATTGAATCCCCCTGACCGTTGCCACTTCTTCGAGGCGGTGTGCAATATTCTGAAACCCGTCCAGGCTCTCTTTGATCCCTTGTTTGCGGACATCAATTAAGCGCCCGGAAATGGTTCCGGCCATGCCATTGTAGATGTTTTTCCTTTCTGTCAAAGCTTTTTCAATGGTGTTCATGTGTTTATTTCCTCTTGTTTTCATGAGTAACTATCTTAGTTTTAGTGTAATGACAGCAAACACTGCCAGAATAATGCCTACAATAAAGAAGCGTTGCACAATTTTGGCCTCATGAAGGCCCTTCATTTGGTAATGATGATGTAGTGGTGCCATTCGGAAAATCCGCCGGCCGGTGCCAAAACGCTTTTTTGTAATCTTGAACCAGCTTACCTGTAAGATCACTGAGAGGCTTTCTATAAAGAATATCCCGCACAATATGGGGATCAATAACTCTTTTCTGATCACAATGGCAAAGACAGCGATGATCCCGCCCAGCGAAAGGCTGCCTGTGTCACCCATAAACACCTGCGCCGGATAAGAATTATACCAGAGAAAACCGATGCATGCCCCGACTAGGGCCGCAATGTAGATTACCAGTTCACCGGTGTGCGGTATATACATAATGTTCAGATAATCAGCAAATACCATATTACCTGAAACATAGGCAAGGATGCCCAGGGTGACGCCGATAATTGCCGACGTTCCGGTGGCCAGCCCATCCAGTCCGTCGGTTATATTTGTCCCGTTCGATACTGCGGTGATGATCAGTATTACGATCGGGATAAAAATTAAAAAGACCCATCTTTCATAGCCAGGACCGAGAAAGGCGAGCAAAATAGAATAATCAAATTCATTGTCTTTAAAGAAAGGAATGGTGGTTTTGGTTGACTTAACTGATTCTATCGGAAAGGGAGAATCCACCCTGGCAACTCCTTCCAACTCAAGAATTTCCGTGGTGCTTATAAATTCTAGCGGCATGTCGGTCTTCTCCCTGATCACTACCCCGTCATGAAAATACAGGGTGGCGCCGACAACAATTCCCAGGGTGATTTGCCCCAATATCTTAAATTTTCCCTGCAGGCCTTTCTTGTCTTTGCGAAAAACCTTGATGTAGTCGTCTAAAAAGCCAATGCCGCCCAGCCAGAGAGTGGATACAAGCATCAGCAGGATGTAAATGTTATTGAGCCGTGCAAAGAGCAGGGTCGGAACAACTATGGCGGCAATAATAATCAGCCCACCCATGGTCGGGGTGCCTTGTTTGCTCATCTGTCCTTTAAGGCCAAGGTCCCTTATGGGTTCTCCCACTTGCTTTTTGTGCAGGAAATTGATAATCCTTTTACCTGATATCATGGTGATGAACAGGGAGAATATGAGCGCCATGCCTGCCCTGAAGGATATATATTGAAACACCCCCGTGCCAGGAATGTCATAGTTCTGATCAAGAAACTCAAATAAAGTATACAGCATCTTTACCTGTTTAATAGCTTTTGTAAGGTGGCTTTGTCATCAAATGGATATTTCTGTCCTCCAATTTCCTGGTATTTCTCATGGCCCTTACCGGCCACCAGTAAGATATCTCCTGCGGCCGCCATGATGCAGGCGATGTTGATGGCTTCTTCTCTTTTTGTAATGGCGATGTATTTTGACTTCAGGCTTGGGTCAAGCTCCAGGCCATTGACCATATCACTGATGATGTCATCAGGATTTTCATAGCGCGGATTGTCGCTTGTAAAAATAACTTTGTCGCTATAGCGTGCTGCGATGGCTGCCATCAGCCCTCTCTTTTTTTTGTCCCGGTTGCCACCGCATCCGATCACCGTAATCAGTTTCTCATTTCCTGTCCGGAGTTCTTTGATGGTTTCAAGCACATTTTTGATTGCATCGGGTGTATGGGCATAATCTACAATGCCGATAACCTTGTTCTTGCCAACAAAATAATCAAAGCGGCCTTCCGGTGGCTTACAACTACTGATTGCGGTAAGTAATTCTTCGTCCTGTTTTCCCAGGATTTTCCCTGTGCCGTAAACTGCAAGAATATTGTAAGCGTTAAATGTACCTGTTAACTTGCACCAGAGCCCGGTATGCTTAATATGTATGTGCATTCCGGAAAAACTGTTTTCAAGGAGTTTTCCTTTAAAATCGGCCATGGCCTTCAGGCTGTATGTTTTGACACTGGCTGTGGTATTTTGCACCACGATCATTCCGTTTTTATCGTCCAGGTTGGTCAGGGCAAAGGCAGATGCTCCCAGTTTACTGAATAGCAGTTGTTTGCTTTTTAAATATGCTTTAAAGCTTTTGTGGTAGTCGAGGTGGTCATGGCTCAGGTTCGTAAATACGGCGCCTGCAAACTGCAATGCCTCTGTTCGGGATTGTGCCAAAGCATGTGAGCTTACTTCCATAAAGGCATACACACATTTTGCTTCGACCATTTGTGATAACAGCTTGTTGATGGTCAACGGGTCGGGTGTGGTATATTCGGTGGTTATTTCCAGGTCATCTATCATGTTGCTGATGGTGGAAATAAACCCGCATCGTTGCCCCAGCCTGGTAAACACTTCGTGGAGCATACGCACCACAGTTGTTTTTCCGTTTGTGCCGGTTACCCCTATAAGATGCAGCTTTTGAGAGGGGTGGTCATAAAAATTGGCAGCGGTCATCCCCAGTGCCCTGGAGGTATCGTTGACCCTTATGTAGCTGACATCATCCACCAGTGATTCGGGCATGCTTTCACACAATATGGCTTTTGCCCCGCCGGCTATCGCCTGGTCAATGTACGCATGCCCGTCTGTGGTTAGGCCTTTAATGGCAACAAACAATACCCCGTCGATTACCTTACGCGAATCTGACACCACCATCGTGATCTCCCGTTGGGTGGTCCCGATGGTTTCCACAATTCCTGTCCTGTAAATAATATCTGCCAGATATTTGTACGGTTTCTGCATCTTATAACAATTCAATGTATATAACATTTCCGGGCTGTATTCTTGTGCCTGGCCGCATGCTTTGCCTCCGCACAGTGCCCCTTCCGCTGAACCTTACCCTCAGTCCTGCATTTTCAAGAACAAAGAAGGCATCCTTTAGCCCCATGCCCACCACTTCGGGCACCAGGTTGTCAATAAAGGTTCTTTCACTGAGTTCTACTGTATCGGCATTGGCCCTGGCCCTGCCCCAATATGCGCCGGTTTCGCCAGTCAGGTGGGCACCCAATTCATTGTATATTGTACGCATGTCGCCCAGGTGGCCATTCCTAAAGCCTGGCAAATGGGCACGTACATCGCCGGGAGGGCTGGTTTCGGGAATGAAAAGCTGGGCGGCAAATACCCTGTCGGCAATTTGCCTGAATACTGGTGCGGCGACCTGGCTGCCGGTATAAATCCAGCCTCTCGGGTTGTGGATCAGCACAATACAGCTGTATAAGGGATTGTCGGCAGGAAAGTACCCCACAAATGATGCCTGGTAATTTACCCCGGTAGATGTTCGATATCCCCTGGCGGTTTGTGCTACCTGGGCTGTACCGGTTTTCCCGGCAATGGGATATGCCTCTGTATGAATGTTTCGTGCCGTACCGTTTTCCACCACTCCTTCGAGCATCAGCCGAACTTGCCTGATGGTGGATGTGCTGGCAATAGAGCGGTCGATCACCGTTGGCGAAAACCGTTTGATCGTTCGCCCCGCCTGCCTGATTTCACTTACAAACATGGGTTTCATCATGCGGCCGTTATTGGCTACCGCATTGTAAAAAGCCAGAGTTTGCAAAGGGGTGAGGGATACTTCATAGCCGATAGACATCCATGGCAGTGACACATGCGACCAACCCGGGTCTCCCACATTCCGGATCACCGGTTGTGCTTCTCCGGCTATTTCGACACCCAGCGGTTTGTCTATGTGCATACGTCTGAGCCTGTCGATGAAACGCTGGGGATCATCCTTGTAGTTTTCAACAATGACCTGCGAAACACCTACGTTGGAAGAAAGCTCAAAGGCCTCGTGCAGGGTGATGATGCCATGACCTTCTTCATTAACATCGCGCATAATCCGGTCAGCATAGGTGATCCGCCCATCTTTGGTATCTACGTAATCATCCGGATCGACACGGCCATCTTCCAGGGCTGCCATTACGGCCGGTAATTTAAATGTAGAACCGGGTTCTGTCCCATACCCGATGGCAAAATTGTAGGTTTCCTCGTACGTATTGGTGCCCGGGTTCACTGACAGGTTGGAAATGGCTTTTATCTTTCCTGTAGACACCTCCATCACCACAGCTGTTCCAAAGTCGGCCCTGAAACGTTCAAGTTGCCTGAGCAGTGCTTTCTCGGTAATATCCTGTATGTGTACATTTATGGTGGTAAGCAAGTCCATGCCGTTCTGCGGATGGATCTCATTCTGATCACTGATGGGTATCCAGTCGCCCCCGCTGATCCGCTGCGTGAGGCGTTTCCCCTGAACGCCTTCAAGGTATTCCCGGTAGGCCCCCTCCAACCCAACGTATATCCCCTCACGTTCATAACCGATGGTCCTTGCCGCAAGTGTTTTGTATGGCATCTCACGACGTATGCCTTCATTTACAATAAGCCCGCCGCGAAACCTCCCCAGTCGCAGCAAAGGGAAGGTTCTTAGTTGTGCCAGCTGATCCCAGCTGACATTCCGCTTCAACAGGTAATATCGTTCCTGGTTCTGCCGGGCCCTTACCAGGCCGGCACGGTAACGGGCTGCACTCCGGTCCCCAAAAAGCCGGGACAGCTGTTCGGCCAGGGCATCGACTTCTTTGTAGAACAAATCATCGGACGTAATCTCTTTGCTGAGATCCATCCGGATCTCGTAAATTGGCAAACTGGTGGCAAGCAGGCGGCCATCATCTGAAAAAATGTCGCCCCGGGCTGCATCAATATTTTGGTAACGCATGGTGGTCTTGCGGGCCTGTTCTCTCCAGTAATCGCCTTCTATAAATTGTATGTAGAGGACTTTGCCAATAATGAGGATCCCAAAAAGGATCATCAGAAGGTAGATCAGCTGCATGCGCCATAATATGTCACTTTTTTGCTCCACGCTATGGTGTTGATTTACTGGTTTTGGTTTACAAATAACCTTCCAATCAGACCTTTACCACTTTGTTTTTTGCTTATGGGCCTTGGTGGTTCAAGCGATTCTACAAAGCCCCTGTGTCTTAGCTGTCGTGCTATTTCCGACTGCTGCGTCAGATACATGTATTCGGATTTTGTGTGGATGTAACTGATGCGCAAACTTGTCATTTCGCGCCTCAGCTGATCGGCCTCCCTGGCTTTTCCTTCGGCATAATAGGTGTTGAATATCAGAAACAGGGCCAGCCCCGACAGGTAAAGAATAAATGGCATTACAGAACTGTTTGTGTTCCTGGTCAGCATGCTTCCATCCAGCATGTCGGAAAAGAAACGGCCCAGTCCGGCTTTCTGCATTGTTGATTTTGGTTTTTCCTGTTGCTTATAATGGTTCGTTGTCATCCGGAAAAGGTTTTTTTTCAGCGATCCTTAATTTGGCACTTCTGGCCCTCGGGTTTATAATAACTTCGGCTTTGCCCGCAGTTTGTAATTTGGAAACAGGCTTTAGCGGGCTCAGCAAACTGCCGTAAAAATCTTTCTCCTGCCTTCCTTCAAAATTCCCTGTCTTCATAAAATTCTTTACCAGCCTGTCTTCCAGTGAATGATAGGATATCACCACCAGCCTTCCACCTGCTTTGAGCAGATTGGTGCTTTGTTTCAAAAGTTCCTTCAGGGCTTCCAGTTCATTATTTACCACTATTCGTATTGCCTGGAATACCTGTGCCAGGAATTTGTTCTCCCTCCCTTTTGGCGCCATTGGTTTCAACAAGGCAACAAGCTGTCCGGTAGTTTCCAGTGCTTGTTGGTTCCTGTATTCTTCAATGGCGACGGCTATCCTTGAAGCATTCCTCAGCTCGCCATACAGACGAAACATATTGGCCAGTTTGTCGGTGTCATACTTGTTAAGTACCTCCCTGGCCGTTGTTTTGGCCATCATATTCATTCGCATATCCAGCGGGCCGTCGTAACGTGCTGAAAAACCACGGGATGCCTGGTCGAATTGATGCGACGACACCCCCAGGTCGGCAAGGATGCCGTCAACTGGTATATACCCATGCAGTTTCAGGAAGTTTTTCATATACCTGAAGTTGTGGTTGACAAAAAGAAGCCTTTGGTCTGTGGGAATGTTTCTGGTGGCGTCATCATCCTGGTCAAAGGCGATTAACCGGCCATCGCCAAGCCGCTCCAGGATAGCCCGGGCATGTCCGCCTCCGCCGAAAGTGGCGTCTACATATGTGCCCCCGCGAACCACTTTCAGCCCGTCAATGGCTTCCTGCCTCATCACCGACTTGTGATAATCATGCATCATCACCTCCAGGCCCCTGGTTTATTTTACCCATCACTTCCTCTGCCAGTGCGGAAAAATCATCAGGTTCATTGGCCAGCATTCCCTCATATGCTTCTTTGGCCCACAATTCAATACGCTGTCCGTATGCAAAAAGAACGATTTCCCTGCCAATCCCGCCATATTCAATCAATGGTTTTGGCAAAAGCAGCCTCCCGGCTGAGTCCAGTCTGAGTTCCGTGGCACCCCGGAAGAAGTAGCGCACGAACTCACGGTTTTTTTTGTTATAGAGGTTTAATGTGTTAACTTCACGGGATATTTTTAACCATTCGCTTTCGGGATAAAGCGTGAGGTTGTTTTCAAAACCGCGGTTAATGACAAAGCGTTCCTGGTCGCCGGCACCCAATTGTTTTTTCAGGCCCGAAGGCAACATGAAGCGCCCTTTTGCATCAATTTTGCATTCAAATTCGCCAAGCAGTTGCTTTGTCATTTCTACAACATATTGTTTTGGATGTGTAAATATAGGAATAAAATTACCACTTTTCCCCACTTTTTCCCACATTGTTGATAACTTTTTTGCTTATTCACAAAAGGTTTGAAACGACTGTGTTCGCTAAAGTATTGATTTAGAGCTATATGAATTGATATATATGTTTTGTCTGTTTTTTTGCTTTTTGTGCATTTTATACCACCCAAGCAAGGTTTAACGCGTAGTATTGGGGTTTTTTTTATTTTTGCAGAGGGTTGAATACAATGCGGGCGTTTGTTATTAATCCCCATATTCATTAAAACGGAAACCAGTAAGTCTTGTCATGGAGCAACAGAAATTGGAGCGCATTGATGTTGACAAGGTCCTCAAGTCGAAGGCCGGGAAGATGTATCGTTTAATTCCCAGGTTTTTGGTCAGTTATCTGAAACGAATTATACATCAGGACCAGATCAATGAAGAGCTGGCTTACCTGAAAGACTTCAGGGGGCTGGAATTCATCGAAAAGGCATTGATTCATCGTTTTGAAATGAAAATTGAGGTAGAGCATCCGGAAAACATTCCCGCCAAAGGCCGTTACATCCTGGTGTCCAATCATCCACTGGGCGGGCTGGACGGGATGGCCCTTATGCATGTGGTCGGCAAAAAACGATCTGATTTTAAATTCCTGTCCAATGATATATTGCTCGAATTGCACAACCTGCGGCAATTGTTCATACCGGTAAACAAACATGGTCGCAATACCGCTGAAGTGGTGCGCACACTGGAAACTTATTTTGCTTCAGATGGAATGATCCTGATTTTCCCTGCCGGCTTGGTATCCAGGCGACAGGGTTCTGAGATCCGCGACCTGGAATGGAAAAAAACCTTTGTTACCAAGGCGATTCAACATAAAAGAGATGTACTTCCGGTATATATTGAAGGAAAAAATTCCAATTTTTTCTATAACTTAGCTCTTTGGCGTAAACGGCTGGGGATTAAGTTTAATGTGGAGATGCTGTATTTGCCCGATGAGATGTTTAAACAGCAGAACAAAAGACTCCGGATTATTGTAGGTGAACCCATTCCCTGCCAAACTTTTACCCGGACGTATAATCATCGGGAGTGGGCACAAAAAGTAAAAGAACACGTTTATGGTTTGCCTGAAGGTAAGCTTACGTTTAATGCTTAATACCGAATCGAATGACAAAGGCAAATAAGGAAAAAGAAATCATATCCCCGGTTAAACGGGAATTACTAAAAGAAGAGTTAAATAAAGACAGGTTTTTAAGGAGAACAAATAATGCCGGCAATGAGATCTATATCATCACTGCCAATGATTCACCCAATACCCTTCGCGAGGTAGGACGGTTGCGTGAGGTTTCATTCCGGATTGCCGGAGGTGGTACAGGGAAAGCACTTGACCTGGATGATTATGATTATGCCGATGTGCCTTATAATCAATTAATAGTCTGGGACCCGGTGGCAGAAGAGATTGTTGGCGGATATCGCTACATGTGTTGTTGGGAAGTGCCCAAAGAGGATGATGGGACCCCCCGCGTTGCCACGGCCGAATTATTTCGTTTCTCTGATCACTTTCTGGCAGAATATCTGCCCTTTACCATTGAACTGGGACGCTCTTTTGTACAACCAGCATATCAGCCCTCGCGCGAAAACCGAAAGAGCATTTACTCGCTCGACAATCTTTGGGACGGTTTGGGTGGTCTGGTTGTAGATTACCCCCAATTGGCATATTTTCTGGGGAAGGTCACCATGTTTAAACAATTTGACCCATATGCCCGCGACCTTATCATGTATTTCATGCATCACTTTTTCCCTGATAAAAACAAACTGCTCTGGCCCCATAAACCGCTAAATATCAACACACCGATTGATCAGCTGGAGAAGGAATTTACGAGCAATTCGTTTGAGGAGAATTACAAAATTTTGTCGCAAAAAGTCAGGAAGCGCAATGAAAACATACCTCCCCTGTTTAATTCGTACATGGGGCTCAGCCCGACGATGAAAACTTTTGGTACAGCATTTAATGAAGGTTTTGGAGGGGTGGAAGAAACCGGTATCATGGTTACCGTAAAAGACATTTACCAGAGCAAGGCCAAACGGCATGTTGACACATATAAGCTGAATAAGCGATGGTAATCCGGTCGGCGACCTTTGTAAAAAGTTCTGCGAGCTATAAGGACTGTCCGAAGGAAGCTTTTCCGGAATATGCCTTTCTCGGACGTTCCAATGTAGGGAAATCTTCCCTGATAAACATGATAACGGGGCATGGCAAACTGGCCAAAACTTCAGTTTCGCCGGGCAAAACCCGCCTTATTAATCATTTCCTGATCAATGATTCATGGTTTTTGACAGACCTCCCGGGATATGGTTTTGCAAAGGTTCCGGTTGCGGTAAAGAAAAAGTGGGAAAAAACGATCCGGGATTACCTGCTCAAACGCACCCATCTGCTCTGTTCTTTCATTTTGCTGGATATTCGCCATGGCCCGATGAAAAATGACATGTCATTTCTCCAGTGGGTAGGGGAGAACCAATTGCCATTTTGCCTGGTGTATACAAAATCTGATAAATTGTCGCGCACCCGTCTTAAAAAGCATGTTGCCGAATACGAGAACACTTTATCAAATCAATGGGAACCCTTGCCACCTATTATAATAAGCAGCAGTAGTACGGGTGAAGGGAAGGAAGACATTCTTGGACTTATCGAACGGTGTAACAAAGATTTTTTGGCCTCGATGATGCCTTAGCGGGGTCTGTACCTGGCCCCTGCCAGAATTTCTCGTGCGTCGCTTTCGTTTATCAGCTCCTGAAGATCCACATCCGGATTTCGCTGCATATATTCCCTTACAATCTGCCAGCCCAGATACACTCCCGTGCGCGGTGCCGATTGCCTGGAAAAAGGAGAGGTAAAGGGCGCATCACGCAAAAATTGCTGGATGACTCCGTGTTCGGTTGAATACAATAACTCATTATCAAGTTTGTATGCCCATACCGGGCCTTCGTTCTCCTGCATCCAGGAAAGCTGCCTGGCGGTATAGGATATTTTCAGGGAGTCTGGCGTACGGGGCAGCATGCAATCCAGAAAAAACTGTTTTTTTCCCTGGTATATCATATGCTCCAGGAGATTCTCCGGTATATGCGATGCCTTTGCCAGGTGTTTTTCTGCCAGTATGCGCATGGCATCTACCGGCACTTTTTCGGGTCGCATCTGTTGCGACTGGTACTTTGGGAGGCCGATTTTGTCATAATTGGGGTAATCCGGACCCAGGTATGTGTCAAGCGCTATCACCATATGCCCGTTTGCATACTTCACAGGCATTATGTAATCTATGCCGCTGACATAGGAATATACCCCGGGTATTGTTTCGTCGGGGAAATGATATTTGTAAAACCGGAAAGCCCTGGTCAGCGCCTTCTTTAGTTCTTTCAGTGATTCCCACCGTTCCCTGCTGTCGAGATACAATTCGATCAGAAATGGGTCCGTAACATAATCATACAATTGTTGCTGGCCCTCCGGTTCAATGATCCCTTCTCCTAAAAAGAAGCCAAACTCTTCCAGATGGGGCTCAAGTTCTTCGGATAAGATGAAAGGGTTGGCATTAAACAAGACCTCCTCGTATTGACTGATCGGTATATCATCCAAATGGATGCCTGAAATATCGGCCTCATAAAAAGGCTTGCGTTCATGCATGGAGCAAGCCATGAATGCGAAGAAAAAAACGATTGACAGGCAAAAAAAACAAGTCCTTTTTGTGATTTGTTTAACCATTTTGAGGATTCTTTATGTATCTTTGGGTCATTGAATTAATAATTATATATAAACGCAAATACAGTCTGAAAAGTATGAAAAAGATCGCTGCTTTGCTTGTATTATTGTTTGTGGCCGGACCACTTTTGGCTGATGACGATTTTGGTTTTCGCTTTGGATTAAAGGCCTCACCCAATGTGTCATGGTTCCGTACGGAAACCCGCGGTTATTCAAACGATGGTTTGGACCTGGGTTTCTCCTATGGCCTGATTGTAGACTATGGGTTTGCTGAAAATTATTCTTTTTCTACTGGCCTGAATATACTTCGGACCGGCGGAACGATGAGATACAGGTATACCTACGATCCTGGCGGACAAAACCTGGATACGGAAAAACGCCGGGATCATTACCTCCGGTATATTGAGATACCGGTTTCGCTTAAGCTGAGCACAGCGGAAATGGGATACATCAGCTACTTTGGCCGCTTCGGCCTGGGCCTGGGCTTCAATATCCAGGCAAAGGCCGATGATCGTATTTATTTGTCAGAAGACAGCACATTGCGCACAAAAGATTTAGATATTTCTGACCACACCCGTTTTTTCCGTGCTGCATTAATAATTGGCGCCGGACTTGAATATAATATGGGTGGCCTGACTTCTTTGCTGGCCGGACTGACATTTCACAATGGTTTTTCCAATATATTGAATAAAGACAATCCTTTTGATCCGACCCGCCCTGCGCCAAGTGCTCTGAATAATTATTTTGAGTTGACACTGGGAGTTATGTTTTAGCCATCTGAACCGGTCAAAAAGGCCCATCACGCCAAATTCCAAGCTCTTATGCGTATTGCCCTGGCACAGATCAACTACCATGTAGGCAATTTCGATTACAATGCTGACCGCATGCTTGCTGCCATCAATGATGCCCGCAATCACGGGGCTGATCTGGTCGTATTCTCCGAATTGTCGGTGTGTGGTTATCCACCGCGCGATCTTTTATTGTCTGATGCGTTCATTAAGCGGTGCATGGAGGCAGTAAACCAGGTGGCTGCCGGATGTACAGAGGTTGCCGCCATCGTGGGCGGCCCTTACCCGAATACAGATAAAGGGGGCAAGTCGCTGCACAATTCTGCGTTCCTTTTGTACGGGGGGCAGGTGCAACAGGTTTACCACAAAGGACTTCTGCCTACCTATGATGTATTTAATGAATACCGTTATTTTGAGCCTGCGCGGGAGTTCCATACAGTAAGTTATGGGGGCGAACGCATAGCACTCACTGTATGTGAAGACATATGGAACCTGGATGGCCAGGGGATGTATCCGGTTAATCCGCCGGATATTTTAAAAAAGGAGAACCCTGCGCTGATGATCAATATATCTGCCTCTCCTTTTACCTGGAACCACAGCCCCGGGCGCATACGCATTATGTCGGAAAATGCCCGCAAATACCAGATGCCTTTGTTTACGGCAAACCTGGTGGGCGGACAAACCGGCTTGATCTTCGACGGAGCTTCCACCGTTTTTAACTCCTCCGGACAATTGGTGGATATGTTGCCACTGTTTGGCGAGGACTTGCGTATTTATGACTTGTCAATGCTTGATACGGTCAAAACGAAACCATTACCTACCCACCCTACACAAGAGGAAAAATGCCACCTCATTTATAATGCCCTGGTACTAGGTATTCGTGATTATTTTCGCAAAACAGGGCTGAAAAAAGCACTTATAGGCTTGTCAGGTGGTGTTGATTCGGCAGTGACCCTGGTCATTGCTGCGGAGGCCCTCGGAAAGGAGAATGTATGGGCCGTTCTGCTTCCCGGGCCCTACAGCACGGAACATTCAGTAGACGACGCCATTGCCCTGGCCACGAACCTGGGGGTCCGCCATGATACCATTTCCATTAATGATGCCGTATCAAGCCTGAGAAACAGTCTTGCCTCTCAATTTCAGGACACCAGGCCGGGCATTGCAGAAGAGAACATACAGGCAAGGGCCCGGGCTGTCATTCTTATGGGGCTCTCCAATAAATTTGGACATCTGTTGCTCAATACTTCTAATAAGAGTGAGGCTGCTGTGGGGTATAGCACCCTTTACGGCGATATGTGCGGTGGTTTGTCTGTGCTGGGAGATGTCTACAAAACAGATGTATACGGATTGGCCCGGCTGATCAATGCCAGCGGGGAGGTCATCCCTGAAAACACCATATCGAAGCCTCCTTCGGCTGAATTAAAGCCTAATCAGAAAGATACCGATTCACTGCCTGAATACGAGGTACTGGACGGCCTTTTAAACTGTTTATTCGAAAAGCAGATGGATGCCAAAGAAATTATCCGCGAAGGCTATAACAGCGCGCTGGTGCGCAGGGTGATTAAAATGGTTTACGGCAGTGAATATAAACGATACCAATCACCACCGATTCTGAGGGTGTCTTCAAAGTGCCTGGGAACAGGCAGGGAAATGCCGCTGGATGCAGCATATGGTGCGCTGGATTATTAATTGATCGCTTCTACGGATTTGATTTCGGGTATGGCCTTTTTCATGGCTTGTTCCACACCGGCTTTAAGCGTCATCTGGCTCATCGGACATGACCCGCATGCACCCAGCAATTCCACATTGACCACCAGGTCATCGGTAAGTTCAACAAGACGGATATTTCCCCCATCTGCCTCCAGGTAAGGACGGATCTGATCGATGACGTTTTCTACCTTTTTGATTAACTCTGCATTCTTAGACATATGTAACAGGTATTAATGATTATTTTTATTTAGTTTTTGTAAAAATAATACATTTTTTTATACCTCCCTGCCTGGATCCCAAAATATTTTCTTAAAATCCATCACCTGATCATCTGTGATTTTGATTCCTTCATTTTCAAGCAATTGCTGCATTATGTGGTTGCCTCCGAAATGGTGTTTGCCGGTAAGCATGCCCTGCCGGTTAACTACACGGTGGGCAGGCAGGCCTGGATCGGCCTGGTGGGAGTGGTTCATGGCCCAACCGACCATGCGGCTACTGCTTTTACTGCCCAGGTATGAAGCAATGGCGCCGTAAGTGGTCACGCGTCCGCGGGGAATCTTATGCACCACCGCATAAACTTTCTGAAAAAAAGAGATGTTTTCAACGCTGGTCATGCAGGAAAAATTTCAGGTAATAAATGGTCCGCCCTTCGGCCAGAAATATTTTTTCATAAAAGGTCCGGATCGATTTTACATAAGGCTCATCTATGCTTTCGTCGGCATAAAGGTCTTTGGTGTGACATGCGAGTATGTGTTTTCCTTCTTCAATGATGGTCAGCGTGTATTCAAACAAGCCGGCATTATCAGTTTTAAGGTGAATTGCACTGCCAGGGGCAAGAATACTCCGGTATTTATCAAGAAACCATGGCGATGTCAGTCTTTTTTTTTCACGCACTTTTCTGGGCTGTGGATCGGGAAATGTCAGCCAGATGCCCGCTGCTTCGTTCTGTTGAAAAAATGCAGTGATGTGCTGCGCCTGGATTCGCAAGAAGGCAACATTGTTTAATCCCTGGTTCAGTGCATCGCTGGCGCCCTTCCATATCCTGTCGCCTTTGATGTCGACGCCAATAAAGTTTTTCCCGGGAAAGGCCTTGCCCAGGCCTGTTGTATATTCCCCTTTGCCACAACCGATTTCGAGGATGATGGGATTGTTATTGCCAAAAAAAGCTTTGTTCCATTTCCCTTTGTATTCGAAATGGGTGGTGGTGTGGTCTGATTGTGGCTGGATAACGTTGGAAAAGCTATTGATCTCCGCAAATTTCCGTAACTTATTCTTTCCCACGGTTTGTTATTCAGGGTATGACAAACAGTTTACCGGTGCAGAATCCAGGCGTTGTTTCTAAATTCTACAGGCATTCTTGCCTTGGCTGCTTCTGCTTCCGCCAGGTCGTAGTAAAAGGCATAACAGACCCGGTGGAAATTTGAGGGGGTTCGCATAAACACCTGTGCCTGGTGTACCCCTTCGTTGCGTAAATCCTCTGCCAGCCTTATCGCATTATGTTCGTTGCGGAAGCTTCCTACAACAATATAATACGTCTTTCTTCCTGGCTCAGGCTTTGCGGGTGCGGCCAACGGTTCAGGTTCCACCGGTTCAGGTTCAATCACTTCTTCGGGTGGTTCAACAGGCGCTTCGGTGATTACCGGCGGAGTTGGTTCTGCTGGCGGTGCTTCCACAACCGGAGGATCGCCTGCCCTGAACAGGCCTCCTTCCCCAAAGAAGAAGTTAAAGTTCAGAAACAGGATAATGAGTATCACCAACAAAGGAATAATGACATACGCCAGCCACCTGAGAGCTGGCGGTAGTTTGGACATTTTTATTTTCATCGGATCAGGGGTATTGGTGTGGTGTTTTTCGGCTTTTTCTTTTCGTTTTGCAGTGGCTTTTTTTGTGACCGCGGCTGGTTTAATATCTTCCGCCATCTCTTTTTGTTTGGGCGCCATAACCTGCGATAAGCCCGTATCCTCTTTCAGGTAATTAACGGTTGGGTCGGGGGTAAACTGCAGCAGGCCATCTGCTTCCAGCTGAAATACCCCAAGATGTTCAAACTCGACCTTATTTCCTGTTTCTAAAGAAGAAACGATTTCTTTGATCAGTTTTTTCAAAAAATCGTTGACCCAGTCAATGGACCTTCCTTCTTTTTCGGCCATATAGGCTATCAGTGGTGTGCTGCCAGTAACAGGCTCAGGACTGAATTCAGCGACCTTTGTGGGCGATTCTACAATTTTTTTCTCCGGGATGAATTTTGCAGGAACATATCGGGTAGAAAATGTTCCAAACCCCGGCAAGATCACCTGGTCATGATGGTACAGCAAATCGCTGATATACTTTCCCAATTTCATATGACATCAATAATGTACTAAATTAAAAAAAAAAGCTAACAAAACCATCATTTCTTTGTATAAGTTATGTGCTGCCCGGTCCTCCGGAAAGTTTTAGCACCCGTTCAAGATCTTCCGGAGTATCAATGGCAACTGACTCCGTATATGTTTCTTCTACGAAAATTTCGAAATCTTGTTGCATCCATCGCAATTGTTCGAGTTTTTCAGCAGCTTCCAGACTGCTTTCCGGCAATGACACAATGCGTTCAAGGATCCCGGCCCGGTACCCGTAAATTCCCAGATGTTTGTAATGGGTCCCACGACCTGCCGGTTTTTCCTTAGCCCCGTCAGGCCTTATATATGGAATACCTGCCCTGCTGAAGTACATCGCTTTCCCGGACTGGCTGAATACCACTTTAACCACATTGGCGTTATGGATTTCGGCCTCATTTTCAATTTTTTTGGCCAATGTGATGATGTGTTTTCCGGGATCTTTCAAATGGTGAATGATCTGGTCAATCTGTCCCGGATCAATAAATGGCTCGTCTCCCTGAATATTGATAATGCCATCGGAACTGGAATATTTTTTATCCGCTTTTATTTTTTCGAATGCTTCGAGGCATCTGGCCGTTCCACTGGTGTGGCCTGTACCGGTCATAACTACCCTTCCAAAACCGGCCACGTGATCATAAATGCGCTGATCATCGGTGGCCACCACCAATGTATCCAGCGTCTGGCACCGCATGGCCTGTTCGTAAACCCGGTGAATCATTGATTTGCCATGGATCATCGCCAGGGGTTTCCCGGGAAATCTGACGGAAGCGTAACGTGCAGGAATAATACCGATGAGATGCATGAAATAAAGGATTGTTTTTAGGAAATTCAAGGGTCGGGTAAATATATTAAAACAGGCCGTGGATTTCTGCATCGATCTTGTGGATCACCTCTCCCAGGTCTTCCTGACGTTCACTGAACTTAATGTTGTCTACATTAACAATCAATAACTTACCCAGATCATACCCTGCAATCCATTCTTCATACCGCTCATTCAACTTCTTTAGGTAGTCGAGGCGAATGGCGTTTTCATATTCCCGGCCTCTTTTCTGTATCTGGTTGACCAGGGTAGGGACACTTGCCCTCAGATAAATGAGCAAATCGGGTGGCTGAATGAACGAACTCATTAATTCGAACAGGCTGGAATAGTTATTAAAATCGCGTGAAGCCATCAGGCCCATGGCATGCAGGTTGGGCGCAAAAATATATGCGTCTTCGTAGATGGTCCGGTCCTGAATGACCTTTTTGTTTCTTTTCCGTATCTCTACCACCTGGCGGAAACGGCTGTTAAGAAAATAGATTTGGAGGTTGAATGACCAACGCTTCATATCCTCGTAAAAATTGTTCAGGTATGGGTTGGTGTCCACATCTTCATAGTGAGCTTCCCATCCGTAATGTTTGGAGAGCAGTCCGGCAAGGGTGGTCTTTCCGGAACCGATATTCCCGGCAATGGCGATATGCATGTTGTTTTGGCTTAGTGGATGAAGCAAAAATACATTTTCTTTTTATTTAAACCAACGGCCGGGGGTATTAGCCCGGGATAATTTAGCTGTTCTTTTTCAGGAAGGAAAGAATATCATCTACATATTTCCTGTCATTGAACAGGCGGGGTACTTTGTGTTGTCCGCCAATCTTGCCTTTCGACTTCATCCATTTGAAAAATGTTTGCCGGGGCACAATGGTGACTTTGGGTTTTTTCAGCATCAGGTCAGCGCTGCGTTTGGCTTCATAATCGGAATTCAGTGCCTTCATGCGCTTATCGAGGGTGTTGACAAAGTGTTCCAGGTCACCTGGCTCTTTTTCAAACTCTATAACATATTGGTGGGCTGCCGATTGCTTGTCGTCCAGATATATTGGTGCAGCAGTGTACTCACTGATGATGGCCCCGGTCTCGTCGCTGGCTGTTTGCAAGGCGCTGTCGGTATTATTAACAATCACTTCTTCGCCAAAGGCATTGATAAAGCTTCTTGTGCGCCCGGAGATCTTAATCCGGTAAGGAGATATTCCGGTAAAACGGATGGTGTCGCCAATCAGGTATCTCCACAAGCCTGCGTTGGTACTTATTACCATGGCATAATTGGTGTCTGTGTCCACCTCGGCCAAAGGAATCACCCTGGGTTCGGGCTGGTCATATTCATCCATGGGAATAAACTCATAAAAAATGCCATAATCTAGCATTAACAGCATTTCGTCAGATTCCGGCTCATCCTGGATGCCGAAAAAACCCTCGGATGCATTATAGGTTTCCATATAATACATGCCGGGGCTGGGTATGATTTTCTCGAACTGGCTGCGATAGGGGCTAAAACTAACGCCTCCATGAATGAAGAGCTCCAGTTTTGGCCAAACTTCCAGGATGTTGTTCCGCCCGGTGATTTCCAAAATCCGTTTAAGCAATACCAGGTTCCATGATGGCACACCGCTGATGCTTGTTACATTTTGACTGTAGGTGGCATGTGCTATTTTGTCGAGTTTTTCCTCCCAGTTATCAAGCAATGCCAGGGAAAGGTCAGGTGTGCGGAAGAATTCGCCGTAGTAAGGGGCGTTCTGTAACAAAACTGCCGACAAATCCCCGAAATAAGCCTGATTGTTAAACTCACTCACCTTATGGCTACCCCCCATGATCAGCCCTTTGCCGTCGAAGATCCTGGAAGACGGATTGTTGTTGCAGTATATGGACATCACATCTTTGCCTGCCTTGTAGTGACAATTCGACAAGGCTTCCTGGCTGATGGGAATGAATTTACTCCTGTCGCTGGTGGTGCCTGATGATTTGGCAAACCACTGAATATCGGTAGGCCACAAAAGTTTTTGTTCACCTTTGAGCAATCGGTCTATATAAGGTTTGATGTCTGCGTAATCCTGTATGGGAACACGATCCCGAAATGATTGATAAGAAGCAATGTTTGAATAACCATACTTTTTCCCCCATTCGGTATCCTGCGCAAAAGAAACCAGTTCCTTCAGGGTATTTTCCTGGACATCAACAGGATGCTGTTTGAAATATTCGATCTGTGAAATACGTTTCTTCAGAAACCAGGAAACCACAGTATTAATAAAAGACATTTTTCGGGTTTTTCAGTAATTGTCGACACAAAAGTAAAAAAACTCAGCGGATGTTGGACGGGATTTTTCGATCCTGTTAATAGACTCCCCCTTTAATACATAAACATATGGTTTAAAAGTTTTATTTTTGGGGGGAATTGTTTTTTTGTTTTTTAGTGAACGGAGGTTTTATTTGGGAATATTAAGAAAAATTACCGGTTTGGAGCTTTATTCGCGCAAGCAACAATGGAAGCTTTACCTGCTTGGTTTTGCTGCTGTGATTGTGCTGGCATCACTGTATTATACGGATATCATGGTGCGCAAGATCGCACATGATGAGCGGCAGCGGGTAGAATTATGGGCTGATGCGATTCGAAAAAGAGAAACCCTGTTGCGCGACAGTGAGTACCTGTTTGCCATCATTCAACGTGAGGAAGAGAAGCGGGTGCAATTGCTTACAGAAGTTTACGGACGCCTTGAGCATGAACTGGATCCCGACGCCCTTACTTTTTATCTGAATATATTGCAGAGCAACACGACCATTCCGCTGGCGCTGACCGATGAACAAGGCGAGGTCATTACCCTGGCCAACCTGGACGGCCGGTTTTCTGAATATTCGGAACTGACCGGGGAACTGGCCGATTATTTTTCCAAATATTCCCCCATCTCTTTTCCGATCAATGGGGGGCACCGGTATGTTTACTATCAGGACTCCAGGGTGTTTACGGAACTTCGGACCCTGCTGCATGACCTGATTGACACCTTCATATCAGATATGGTGATCAACGCGGCCAATGTTCCCGTGATCGTGGTGGACAGCAAAGGATCCGAACTCATTGCCTATGGGAACATCCAGGGGGTTGATTTTGAAGATGAAGAACAGGTGAGGGAACTGATTAGCTCCATGGTGGGCACCAATCGCTACCTTTCGGTGAACCTGCCAACTTACGGACAGTGTTATGTATATTATACAAACTCCTTTCTGCTTACGCAGCTCCGTTATTATCCGCTGGCACAATTTCTCGCCATTGGAGTCTTTCTATTTGTGGCTTATGTGCTGTTCAGTATTGCGCGAAATGCTGAGCAGAATCAGGTTTGGGTGGGTATGTCGAAGGAAACCGCCCACCAGCTTGGCACCCCTTTGTCGTCGCTTATGGCATGGCTGGAGTTGTTAAGATTAAAGGGAGTGGACGAAAACACCATTCAAGAAATTTCCAAGGACGTGAAACGCCTGGAAAATATTACCGAGCGTTTTTCAAAAATAGGGTCTCCACCCCAGCTTTTATCCATCAATATTATTGATTCTGTCAATGAGGTGGTGGAATATATGAAAAGACGTACACCCCGTAAGGTATCCTACAAACTGGCGGTTCCCGGAAAAGAAATTATTGTCCCCCATAACCCGGACCTGTTCGGATGGGTGGTTGAAAATATCATAAAGAATGCCATTGATGCTATGCAGGGTTCAGGCAGTATTTATATCACCCTGGAAGACCATAGCGATCAGGTAATTATAGATATATCAGACGACGGAAAAGGCATCCCCCAGTCAAAACATAAAGCCATTTTTACCCCGGGATTTACCAGCAAAAAGAGTGGTTGGGGACTTGGCCTTTCGCTGAGCAAACGGATTGTGGAGAACTACCATGGCGGCAAACTCTTTGTCAAGCATTCGTCCATTAATAATGGAACCACGTTTCGTATTGTTTTGCGGAAATAATGCCTTTGCGATAAACCCGCAGCGATTTGGCCTATGGTTTGGCCTTCTTTTTTCTCACCCCGAAATATATTGACAGGCCGCCCAGTGCTAACAGCAGGATGCTGCCAATGATGTTTCCTTTGTACAAATCATAAAACATCTCTTTATGCTGCGCATCCAATGTGTGATAATCATTTATATACATAACTCCACGCGATAAAGCAATAAGCATGATAACCGCACCAAGGATCAGGAAAAACTTTTTCATTATTGGTCAATAAGAAAGCAGGGATGCATCACCAAATGATCCCTGCCCTGATTATTTTGTACTATTTTTTACCTTCTGACCGTGGTGGTTGTGGGGGCGTAAATTCCACCTGTGAGTGCATTCAATACGCCATCCATAAAGGTATGCTCGATGGTTACAGAATAATGTTGGGCGCCCCCGGCCATCTCTGCAGGGTTGGAAGTTGAAATTGCAGCCAGCCCGTACAGCACATAATGGTT
>PXAA01000112.1 GCA_003567205.1 Bacteroidales bacterium | reverse complement strand
TGATATGCGGTAAATCCAACACTGAGGTTTTGGCGTTTGTAAGCCAGGTTCCAGCCGGTAATTTTTTCTCGCACCGCATGTTTGCCTTTCAGTTCCCGTGGGGTGCGATGTAAGCCCGACTGTTGAAGGCTGGTGATCACAAGCGGGCCGTTTCCGGCGGTATCACTTTCCAGGACATTGCCATCACGCCGTTTTGAGGAGAAAAAAGTGGTGAGCTCAAAAGGTCCCAGATATATGCTGGCGCCCACACCCCTGAGAAAATTATTTTCATCTACCGAGGTATATTGCCGAAGCCCAATCCCATTCTTTTTTATGCCGATGGCTTCGCTGCTTTTTCCGAATCCCATGCCCGACCAAATGGTCAGCCCCTGTCCGAATTGTACCTGATAGTCGCCTGCCGAAAAGGATTTTAGCCGGCCCATATCACGCAAATGCAGGTGGAATGAGTAATAGTCAAAACCTTGGGGCTGTGTACCTTTAAAAAACTCTTCGCCCGGATCTTTTTCGGCCGTAAACCCAAAACTGATATTCTGGTAATAGGTAAAACGATATCGTGTATACAGCCGGTACGGACTGCCCAGGTAACGGGCATTGGGGTTTAATGCAAGCGCTTCCTCTTCTATGGGGGAGAATCCTTTCTGTTCTTCCAGTAGGCCCTGGCAGCGGACGAACAACACATGTTCGCCGTCTCTCCACATATTGGCAAGGCTGAAATGCCGGCGCTGATAGACTGTGGATAGGGTTACAAATGGCAATATTTGCCGGATGCTCGTCATATTAAAGCCTTTTACCGACTGCAATTCATAGAGGCTGATCAGTTCGCCGTGTTCACTGATGTGATCGATCAAATGCTGGATTTGCAGTTCACTGAGCATGAATAGCTGACGCAATTCATCGGCCGTGGCGGTGTTCAGGTTGACCGGATGTACGGAAAAGGATTCCAGCAATTCGACCAGAGAAGCGGCATCCATCCCTTCTTCCTCCATTTCCACAAGGCTTTCGATATGTTGAAACAATTTTTCCTGGGCAATCTCCAGGCTATCCTGGGCACAGACCAAAGGCCCGTATAACAGCATCCATATCCACAAAATTGTTTTCAACTTAACACGCATCTTCAACAATTCATCCTACATAAAAAAATAAACAAGCCCTGCCTGGGGGGAATAACCCAGCACATAATGATAGGAGGAGGCCATATCGATCTGCAGCCGTTTTGTCTGCAGCCCGAAGCCGAAGGTGTTCTGCATAGGGTTGGTGCTTAGTCCTGCCCGAACATAAATACCTTCTGTGATCATGTATTCGGCACCGAAACATGCCACCGGGGCGTGCCTGATGTCTTTTTTTGCCTCAAGGCTCAACAATAATTTGTCTGAAAAGGCATATGAGAGCCCGGTGCGGACTACGGTGGGCAATCTTTCATCGAGGTCAAGGTACTGGTATTCGGCAATCATGGCTCGACCCGGGTTAAACAAGTGTACCCCTATATTTAGCCGGGGCAACAGTTCGTAAATAAGCCCGAGTTCGGCAGCAAGTGTAGCTTTGTTTCTGTACCCGTCGGCGATGGTCATGTAGAGGTAATTCAATTGAATGCCTGCCGACAGCTTTTCTCCGAACATCCGCGCATAGGCCAGACCGGCCCTGTTTTCACCATAGAGTTGGTTGCCAAAACAACTAATGGACAATCCAAAATTTCCCCTGGTGGTGGGTATAACAAAGCCCGCAGCGGCCAGGGACATTTCCTTGAGCATAAAGCGGTTTTCGGCATAAATGGCGGCAGCCGGATATTCCCATTGCGCAATACCAGCCTGATTGTGACCGATAGCCCAAAAGTCGAAAAGCGTCACAGAAGCATGGGCCATGCCGGCAAATCGTGCCCCCGGTGGCATGTTGCCTGAAGCCATTCCGTTGTGAATGATCAGAAGGGTGAGCGGAAATAAAAATAAGCGGAAATATAACATTGACACAATTATTTTTGTGCCAAGTTATTTAAAATTATCTATTAAATATATTTTTAATAGAAAAAATATGTTTTCCGGTCGAAAACATTTATTGTCAGGTAACCCGGAAACGGAATTCGATCTTCCGAAGATCCTCATTGGCTTTGACCACTTTTGTCTTCAGGTCTTTCTTGAATTGGTTCAGGGCATTGTTGATCCCCTGGTCGGAAAGGGCCAGGATCTGTGTGGCGAGGATGGCGGCATTTTTAGCCCCGTCCAGGGCAACGGTGGCCACAGGAATGCCAGCAGGCATCTGCAGGATGGATAATATACTGTCCCATCCGTCCACAGATAGGGAAGAGCGGACCGGAACACCGATTACCGGCAATGTAGTGCCTGCAGCGATTACGCCTGGCAGGTGTGCGGCACCGCCGGCGCCGGCAATGATCACTTTTATACCCCTTTTGTGTGCATTTTCGGCAAACTCCATGACCCGTTCCGGGGTGCGGTGTGCTGATAAGGCATTGATCTCAAAGGGGATTTCCATCTCATCAAAGAATTTTGCCGCTTGTTCCATAACGGGCATATCCGAGGTGCTGCCCATAATAATACTTACCAAAGCTTTCATCTGTTACTGTTTTGTTGATGAATCCGGGGATGTTTGCCAAAACATCCATACATCACAAAAGTACAAGCTTTTTGCAAAACATTCTCTGAACTGTGTTTTAAGCCAAATAAAATGTAGGATCCTTGCCTGAAAATATCTATTTTAGCATAAAGAAGTAATCAATTACATTATGAAATACCTTGAAGAAAATACAGTTTCGCGGCCACTTATATTCATTTCGGCCTTCATTTTATTGTTGTCTGTAATGCTTTTTACGCATTGTGCTGCACCGGATAAAGAGCCGGAATTGACCGGGTTGCAGGAACGCACTCTCCGGTTTACCAGTGCCCTGCCCGAAGATGCCTTCAGTGAGGGCATGCCCCGTTCTCAATCTCTTATAGAGTTGGGCAAGATGTTATTTTATGAGCCCCGCTTGTCAAAAAGTGGCCTGATCAGTTGCAACTCATGCCACAACATGTCCACTTTCGGAGTAGACCAGTTGCCAGTATCCATCGGGCATTTGTGGCAAAAGGGGCCCCGCAATGCACCCACGGTGCTTAATGCCGCTTTGCATCGCACACAGTTTTGGGATGGCCGGGAGCCGGATGTGGAATCCCAGGCACTTATGCCTATTCTGGACCCCGTTGAAATGGCTGCCACCCGTGAACATGTGCTTGCTGTACTGTCGTCCATGCCTGAATATGTGGAGCGGTTTCATCAGGCTTTTCCCGATGCGGACGAGCCACTGGTTTATGAGCATGTCGGGGTAGCCATTGGCGCTTTTGAACGCATTTTGTTAACCCCGTCCCGCTTTGATGATTTCCTGAGGGGCGATGCCACGGCCTTGACAGAAGAAGAAAAAAGAGGCCTTAAAGTCTTTATGGATGTGGGATGCAACTCCTGCCACGGAGGCCCTGCCATGGGCGGTCAGGCATTCTCGGTTTTTGAGACGCCTGCCGAACGGGCATCAGGCAATAGCGACCCGGGCCGGTATGATATTACAGGCAATCCCCTCGACATGCATGCGTTTAAGGTGCCTTCGCTGTTGAATATTACACAGACCTATCCGTATTTACACGATGGCAGCGTATGGTCGCTCAGTGAAACAGTGAATATTGTTGCCAGGGACATGCTTTTTCGGGCACTTACGCCCGAAGAAAATGACTACATCATTTCATTTCTGGATGCACTCACCGGGGAGATCCCGGCATATGCACTGGACTTGCCTTTATTGCCGGCATCAACCGGTGATACACCAAAGCCAGTGTTCGATTGATCCTTTACTATGAGTAATCAACCCAATTACAGGCCACTGCAGAAGATGTTTCTGGCGGTGCCATCTTCGTATGATATCATAAACCGTGTGTTGACCCTTCGGTTGGATGAGTGGTGGCGAAGCAAGGCGGCAAAAGCTTTGCTCGATGGTCATCCCCGGAGGATATTGGATTTGTGTACGGGTACGGGTGACCTGGCATTGCGCCTGAAGAAAAATGCCCCCGCCGGTACCCGGATATTTGCCCTGGATTATAGCCGGACCATGTTGAACATTGCCCGCAAAAAAGCCCGGGGAAGACAATTGGGTGGCATTGAATTTCTGGAAGGGGATGCGGCGGATATGCCTTTTGAGGACAATTTTTTTGATGCCGTGGGCATTGCATTCGCCTTTCGCAACCTGACATATAAAAATCCCGATTCCAACAGCTTCCTGCATGAAATATTGCGGGTTTTGCGGCCGGGCGGTAAATTTGTTGCCGTGGAAACAAGTCAGCCGGAACACCCGTTGATGCGGTACTTGTTTCATGGCTACATGCGAATGATCACTGCGCCTGTCGGAGGCCTGTTGTCGGGACATCGTGCCGCCTACCGTTATCTGGCACAATCTGCCATAAATTATTACAACCCGTCTGAATTAAAGGAAGTCATCATTGGAGCAGGCTTCCGGTCAGCAAACAGCAATTTGCTGATGAATGGGGTAGCTGCCGTTTGGGATTGCCGGAAATAGGCAAGCCGCTATTCCTTATAGATTACCCTCATAATGGTTTCCCCCACGGCCTTCAGGGTATAGTGATCGATAACATCCATGTTGTCGCCTGTGGTATGCCATTCGGGGAAAAAGCCATGGGGGGTGCTGTCGTCCTGATGAATGATGTTGATGGTCGGAATGTTGCGGATCCTGTTCACATAATAATGGTCATCAACAATAAAGGAGCCATCTGTGTTAAGGAACATATGGCCGTATCCGAGTTGCCTGGCGGTATCCCACACTTTTCTCACCACATTGGGTGCGTATAGCATTGAATATGATTCGCGCCTGAATGTTGCGCCGGATGCACCTACCATATCCAGCAGGATACCAAACCGGGCATCATAATCGGATCGATGCGGATTTCTGGCCCAATATTGAGCGCCCAGTGCCCAGCTGTCTTCTTCCTGAAGATCAGAAAATCGGTGGCGTCCGTAATCTTCTGCATCGAAAAAGATAATATCAATGCCTGTATTGGGCACTCTTTTACTGATCAGACGGGCTACTTCCAGAAGCACACCCACCCCACTGGCCCCGTCATTGGCTCCGTCGATGGGGGTATAATGTTTTTCCGGATCGGGATCATAATCGGCATAGGGGCGGCTGTCCCAGTGGGCGCAAAGTAAAATCCGGCGGCGGTTTTCCGGTTGGAACGCCCCGATGATATTTTTGATATTTAATACGGTGCCGTCGTAAGCCCTGACACGGGTTTGCTGGATGTATAAGGTATCCGCAAATCTGTCCAATTGCCCGGCAAGCCAAAGGCCTGCCTGACGGTGTGCTTCAGAATTCGGGACACGTGGTCCGAAAGCCACTTGTTGTTCTATAAAAAAATAAGCGGAGTCGGGGTTGAAAACAGGGATGCTCACTGTTTTGGCTTGTTCAGCTTCAGTTTCCCGCCTGTTTCTGTCTGGATCAACTGTGCTGCTGCAGGAGAGCATCAGAAACATCAATAAATATGGGATATGGTTGCGTATCATGGATTCGGGAATTTTTGTCAAAGATACGAATCGTATACATTTTTTATTATATTTGCACTGGAAAGTTCAGCATTGTTTATAACAGTGGTGTTGCCTGTTAGGTGAGGCTACTGGATGAACACAGGCTACTGCCCAAAAATGTCCACAGACGCCAATGGGTAGAACAGGCTTTGTCGGATTAAGGCATGGCTTAAGGTAGCTTCCCGATTAGGGGGATAAGTCATCCAAAGCTAAAACTCAACAAGGGGCAGAACAGCAGATGCCGCATACATGCGGCATCACCCTGATTCGTTGCAAAAGCCCCTTCCCGCAATTATCCGGAAGGGCTTTTTTGTGGATTCAGACCCCCCCCCTTGTATAGTCCGTTTTCTCGCCCGGCAGGACCACCAGCATCAGAAAGGAGGTCATCATGGTCACGCTCGACACCGATCAGAAAAATGTAGTCATTGAGGGACTGATCATAGCCAGGGAATGGGAAGCGTT
>PXAA01000076.1 GCA_003567205.1 Bacteroidales bacterium | reverse complement strand
GGGGGGGGGTGCCCGGCGACCTCATTGTGATGGTGGAAGAAGTACCGCACAACAAACTGATCCGCGATGGCATGAACCTGCTTTATGACCACCATATCAGTTTTCCTGAAGCAGCACTGGGAACCACCATTGAAGCGCCAACCCTTGAGGGAAAAGCACGTATAAAAATAGAACCGGGGACACAACCCGGGAAAGTATTACGCCTTAAGGGGAAAGGCCTGCCTTCGGTTAATGCTTACGGCAGAGGTGATTTGCTGGTGAATATCAATATCTGGACCCCGCAAATCCTGAGCACCGAAGAAAAAGAGGCTTTAGAAAACTTGCAAGCATCAGAAAATTTCAGGCCAAATCCCAAAAAGAGCGACAAAAGCTTCTTTGAACGGATGAAAGACGTATTTAACTAAAAACGGCACAACATGGATGCCCTTCTCCGAACAGAACAAATCACCAAACAATATACCGGTCACCGGGCACTCAACCAGGTAAGCATACAAGTACCTGCCCAGAGCATTTTTGGCCTGCTGGGTCCCAATGGTGCCGGCAAAACCACCCTTATTCGGATCATCAACCAGATTATCGGCCCTGATCAGGGAAGGATTTACATTGAAAATGAGCTGCTGAAGCCCAGCCATGTACAACAAATTGGCTATTTGCCGGAGGAACGCGGGTTGTATAAAAAGATGGCAGTAGGTGAACAGGCCCTGTACCTTGCCCGTCTGAAGGGAATGAAGGGACAGGAAGCCAAAAGAAAGTTAAGGGACTGGTTCGATAAGTTTGACCTGATGCCCTGGTGGAACAAAAAAGTAGAAGAATTATCCAAAGGCATGCAGCAGAAGGTACAGTTTATCATCACCGTGCTGCACAAACCAAAGCTGCTTATTTTTGATGAACCTTTCAGTGGTTTTGACCCAATCAACGTAAATCTGCTAAAAGAAGAGATCCTGAGGCTGCGCCGCGAAGGGGCCACCATCATCTTTTCTACCCATAACATGGGTTCTGTAGAAGAGCTTTGTGACCATATTGCCCTGATCAACAAATCTGAAAAAATTCTGGAAGGCGAAGTGCGACAGATCAAGAAGACATTTACTAGTCGTATTTACGAGGCGGAAATGGAGCAAATCGGACAATGGTCTGGTGATATACCAGACAAACGTTTCAAATTGATCAGGGCTGCATCGCAAAACGACACAAATATTCTGCGGTTAAAAATTGAAGGAAATGCCACCACCAACGAATTGCTGAAATTTTTGCTTTCCATAGGAAATGTTTCAAATTTTAAAGAACTTACACCCAGCATGAATGACATCTTTATCAAAAAGGTGACGGGCAAATTCCCTCTGGAGGCCAATGGGGAAACAGAAGAAAAAACATCATGAGCAAAACGGCAACCATCGTCAAACGAGAATTTATCACCCGGGTCAGAAAACGTTCTTTCCTGGTGATGACCATTTTGGGCCCCATCCTCATGGCTTCTATCATCATTGTACCTGTGATGGTTGCCCAGCTTTCCGACAGTGAATATGCCGTGGCCATTGTAGACGACAGCAAATTATTCTATGATCGTTTTGATGACGCCGAGAGTGTGTCTTTTACTCCCTTGGGGACCAATATTGAACATGCCATGCAACTGATGCACGATGGCCGTTTCGACGCAGTGCTTCATATTCCGGAAATTGCCTTTCAGGCACCCTCAAGCCTGAGGCTGTTTTCTGAAAAATCCGTCAACTTCAATGCAAAATTACTGATAGAAAACATTCTGAAGCTGGAATTTGAAAGCCTGAAGCTCAGCCATGCGGGCATCGACGAAGAAGTGCTTCGCAGCATCGAAACCCCGATAAACATCCAGACAATCAGAATCAAAGATGACGGCGAGCTGATCACCGATTATCCCGAAATCAGCATGGGCCTGGGTTTTATCAGCGGACTGCTGATCTATATATTTATTTTTCTTTTCGGCTCACAAGTACTCAGGGGCGTACTGGAGGAAAAAACAAGTCGTATCGTGGAGATTATCGTATCATCCGTAAAACCATTCCAACTAATGATGGGTAAGGTTATCGGTGTAGGACTGGTGGGGCTGACACAATTTTTGATTTGGATGGTACTTACCTTCTCTATTGTAGGGCTCTTTCAGTTGACCATGCCCGATATGTTCCGGTTCACACCCGATGAAGAGATTTTTATTACAAGTTCCCAGGTGCTGAGTGCCGAAGAGATGGAGAAGCAACAGGAGTATATTCAGCAGTACGACACCATAGCCGGACAACTCATGGAAGGACTTTCGGCCATTAATTTCCCGGTCATGATATTGTCATTTATCTTTTTCTTTCTGGGTGGGTATTTGCTGTATGCCGCGCTCTTTGCCGCCATCGGATCGGCCGTCGACAATGAGGCAGATACCCAGCAGTTCATGCTGCCGGTGACAGTTCCCCTGCTCCTGTCGATCGTCATGATCCAGATTATCATCAGCAATCCGTCGGGCCCGGTGGCCTTCTGGTTGTCTATAATTCCCCTGACCTCCCCTGTCATTATGATGGTCAGGATACCTTTCGGGGTTCCCTATGCTGAACTGGCCTTGTCGGCCGGCCTGCTGATCATGGGCTTTATTGCCACCACACTGCTTGCTGCAAGGATTTATCGTACCGGCATACTGATGTACGGAAAAAAATCAAGCTATAAAGAACTGTGGAAGTGGATAAAACACTCATAGCCATTTAACAAAAAACAATAAGCATGCCTAAGATCCTGGTCATTGACGATGAAAGCAGCATCCGTAACACCCTGAAGGATATCCTGGAGTATGAAAAATACGAAACCGTACTGGCTGAAGATGGTTTTGAAGCATTGGAAAAAATGGATCAGGGGCCATTTGATGTAATATTGTGCGATGTCAAGATGCCCAAGATGGACGGCATTGAGTTGCTTGACAAGATCAAGGAATTGGATCCGGATGCCACCGTGGTGATGATATCCGGTCATGGGACCATCGATACGGCGGTAGAAGCCATCAAGAAAGGAGCTTTTGATTTTATAGCCAAGCCTTTAGATCTCAACCGTTTACTGATTACCATCCGCAACGCCATGGACAAGACCAAACTGGTGACAGAAACCAGGGTCTTGAAACGCAAAGTGAGCAAAACCTACGATATGATTGGTGAATCCGAAGCCATCCGGCAAATCAAGGAAATGATCAAACGTGTGGCGGGTACCGATGCGAGGATATTTATCACCGGAGAAAACGGGACAGGAAAAGAACTGGTGGCCAGATGGCTGCATGAGCTCAGTAATCGTGCCAAAGGCCCGTTCATTGAGGTAAACTGTGCAGCCATTCCCTCAGAACTCATTGAAAGCGAACTATTCGGACACGAAAAAGGGTCCTTTACCAGCGCCGTGAAACAAAAAAAGGGAAATTTTGAGCTTGCCAGCGGTGGCACAATCTTTCTTGATGAAATTGGCGATATGAGCCTGGCAGCCCAGGCCAAAGTGTTGCGTACCCTCCAGGAAAACAAAATTTCCCGGGTAGGGGGAGAAAAAGAGATACCTGTTGATGTGCGCGTGGTAGCCGCTACAAACAAGAATATTCAGAAAGAGATCGAAAAAGGAACTTTCCGCGAAGACCTCTATCACCGCCTCAGCGTTATCCTGATACACGTTCCCACATTGAATGAGCGGGAAGATGATATCCCCCTGCTGGCTGATCACTTTCTGCAGGAAGTGCTTCAGGAACAAAGCATGCCACCAAAATCATTTACCGATGAAGCCTTCGATGAGTTGAAAAAAATACACTGGACCGGCAATATCCGTGAACTTAGAAACGTCGTGGAACGCCTGGCAATATTATGCGACAAGCAAATTACAGGCAACGATGTGAAACAATTTGCCCAGCCTTTAAGTGCAATAAAAAAGTAATTACAGGATCCGCTCAGCGTACCAGAGGCGTCAATGCTTCTGTTTCGCTGAAGAACAATACCGCATCGTAGCGCAGGGGTACAATGGTTTGCACATATTGCCTGGCGTCTTGCCGTGGATTGTAAACCACACCGATTGCCCGGTTACCATATGCCTGCGTAAATTGTTCATGGGTGCGGTCTGCATCATCAAACAACAAATAAAAGCGCTCCAGGCCCGTTTGCTTAAATATATCCTCTATACTATTTGACCGGGCACGAGGTACCTCCATTTTCTGCATCCGCTCACCCCAGCCAGCGCCCGCCTTTACAGTACCTTCATATGTAGAGAACCCGATCAGAAAAACATGGTCGGGCCCGTGTTCCACCCTGGTCAATTGTCCGATATTATTTTGCCGGCGCTGGTGCATTTCCGTAAAACGGGCATCACCGATATGTGTATTGTGCGCCCAAACAATTCCCTGGGCTTCTGGTCCGTAAAAATCGAGCAAACGGTTCACGGCAAGATTCATATAATATACACGGCTGTTCCAGGAACTTGCATCCTGCCGGGTCACTGATTTGCGATAAAATTTTTCGGCATGCTTTACCACCAGAGCGTTCTGCATGAGGTAAAAATATTCATAGGCCGGCAAGTGCTCAAACCTGTGTGCTTCATCCCGGATCAGATCAACTGCAGCACCGAGTGCTATAACGCAATCACCTGCACCACGGGCCACCATTTGTGCGTATTGCCAGCTGTCTCCGTCATATGGTGCCAGACAAGCATAATAACCACTGACTTGCTCATACAAATCCCTGTCATGTTCCTGTAAAAACAACAATACTTTTTCCAGGGAATTCCACTCATCATACACATCTTTTCCGTAAAAACCCACTTTTTCGTCTGATGGCAACCGGTCGTTAAAGTCGCGTAACCATTCGGCAAGTGCCACCACCTCCTCATTACCCCACATCCACAATGGCCACCTGTTCAAGCCTTCCAGTATTTTCCGGGCACTTCCAGCTGCACCGGGTAAATCCTTTACGTAACGGTTTAATTCATATAAACTGGCCCAGTCGCCTTCAACAGCAATAAAGCGAAAACCATGTTCAGCAATCAGGCGGCGACTGATGCTATCGCGCCATGCATAATATTCACGGGTGCCATGGCTGGCTTCACCCATCAAAACCAGCTTCCGGTCACCGGCGACAGATATCATCTGATCCAGATCGTCTGCATCCCTGAGCACATAGGCCCTGTCACGGATAAAAGAGGGAAGATCTCCCCTGTCATCTGAGTCTTCGCCATATACACAAGCGGTAAAAATCAGAAAACCGGCAATATATACTATAATGTTTTTCATATGCACTGATTTCAAAGATAGTTCATGCCTTTCTACAAATATAAAAAAACCTGAAAATCTCAAAACAGGCTAAATTTTGTTAATTTTGTGGCTCAAAAAATCAATAATTGTTAATCTTCGGCAAATACCAAATGTTTTACTCAGCAACCGTTCGTATATTCCGCATTTTTCCTTTCTTGTTTCTTTTGTTATCTGGATTTCATATTCATGTATATTCTTCAGCAAATCCTGAAAACCCGGTAAACTCCAATGGGCGCATCTCGGTTTTTCTGGATGCACCATGGTGGCTCGACCAGGATTTTGTGCGCGAACAGATCCCGATTGTAACCTACGTTCGTGACAAGGAAGCGGCCGACGTGCATATACTGATGACGCGGCACGGTGCAGGCACAGCAGGGACCAATTATGCCATCTCCTTTATCGGCCGCAGACGGTTTACAAACATGGATCATGACCTTACTTATTGGGCGCCCTCCACCAACTCCAGCGATGATACCCGGCGGGGTTACACCAACATGATCAAGATAGGGCTGGTAAAATACATTGCCACCACGCGCATGGTAGACAGAATAATCGTAGATTATGACTATGATGAAATAGCCATCATCAGGGACAATGATTTTGAACCGGAAACAGACCCCTGGGATAGCTGGGTATTTGAAATATATGGCGGCGGAAACTTCCGCATAGAGGAAAAACAACGCGCCCATTCGTCCCGTTTTGGTTTTATTGCCGACCGGATCACGGCCGAGTGGAAATTCAGATTCCGTCCATTTTTCAATTTCAGCAAAAGAACCTACATTACCGATGATGAAACCATTATCAGTTCATCACATCGCCACGGACATCAGGCATATCTGGTTAAAAGCATTGAT
>PXAA01000023.1 GCA_003567205.1 Bacteroidales bacterium | reverse complement strand
CGTAACGTCCCCCGAGGGCCAGCAAAAGGGCATGCTGTCCGCAATTGGCTATGGCCAGGTTTTCGGCCACCACATGACTTCCCTGGGCAAACAAACCCGCCAGGCTCATATTTTTGATGATACTGTTGCTGATCTGCAATGTAGGCTGGGTAGCATGTCCGAGTGTATCGACATGCAGTCCGACACTTCCGTTTTTAATAATGGCATGATCAATTACATGGTCTTTGCTGGTTGCTGTAAGCCAGATCCGACCCCACTGCCCGGGTTGGTTCTGGTAAAAAGTCTCCAGCCGGTCGCCCTGGAAGGTCACAGGATGGTCTGCCGATCCTTCTACCTTAAAGCTGGACCGCGCAAGAAAAACAAGGCTGGCATTGTTGTGAAAATGTATCCTTGCCCCTTGCTGAACGCGCAGGGTAATGTCGGGGGCTATCACCGCCAGGCCATAGACCACATAAGGCAAATCAGCCGTCCACTGGGTATCCTCACTGATAACATGATATTCAACGCCCGATTCAGGGTCTGTATAATTGGGGTGTATGAAGTGTGCATCCTGCCCCCAGGCTACCAGCTTTACGTCCTGGATGTTCTGATTGGTATTGAACTCGATGCTGTCAACGATGATCAGTGGCAGTTCCTGATTGACCGGGTCAACTGTTACCTCAACAAACACATAGATGCTGTCTTTTGCTTCAATGTCAATATCATGCAACACCGCACCGGATCGCCCGTCGACATTCATCCGGTAATAGGACTGGCTACCCCCGGCAAGGCGGACGGACGAAATGCGAACACGTTGATTATGGGTGTTGTAAACCTTAAAAGAACGGGTTGCAGATCCAAGGCTGGTAAACACCGTGTCGAATAACAACGAATCGCGTGAAAATTCCAGGTGTATCGAAGGATCGCTGTCAAAATCATCGTCGCGGCATGACCAGAACGCTGTACTTATAAACAGCAATGCAAAAAAAATGGTAAAAAACCGGGAAAAATTCATATGTGTTCCATTGACTTCCAAAATAAAAACGAATGCTGCTCCGCTCTGGTATAACCGATATAAAAAAAACGGCAAATTGCATTGCAGCAAACAAAATTAATGTAATTTTGCAGCCTAAATTACATCATGATGGCAAAAAGAAAAAAGAAAAAAGTAGACGACAAAAATATTATGGCCGTTGAGGAGGCCCTCAGTAAATCGGAACAGTTTATTGAGAAAAACCAGAATGCCATTGTTTACACGATAGCTATTATCGTGATACTGATTGCCGGCTATATTGGTTACACCCGTTTTATTCTGCAACCAAGGGAAAAGGAAGGCCTTTCGGAGATGTTTATGGCGGAAAAATACTTTGAAAAAGAAGATTATGAACTGGCCCTGGAGGGCGACGGCGAATATCCCGGCTTTCTGGATATCATTTCAGACTACCGCATGACCAAAGCTTCCAACCTGGCACGTTATTATGCAGGCATCAGCCTTATTATGCTTGATGAATATGAAGAAGGCATCAGTCAGCTGGATCGCTTCCGCAAACGTGACCAGATCCTTGGTGCCATGGCCTATGGTGCCATGGGCGACGCCTATTGGGATATGGGGGAATTGGATATGGCCGCAAGGTATTATCGGCGGGCTTACCGTTACAAGCCAAATAATCTTACCACACCTGTTTTTCTGCTGAAGGCAGGTCTTCTGTATGAACACAAAGGAAATTACCAGGAAGCCCTCAAACGATACGAAAGAATACAGAATGAATACCCAAATACCACTGAGGGCCGTGATATTGAGAAGTACATTGCACGGGCAAAGGCCAGTAAATAAAGCTTGTTGATCCGTGATAATTCACAGGAAAAATGGCGGCCAAACAGAAAAATCTTTCCTCTTTTGACGATCAGTCCTTTCCGGGTGCACACGGAATGCGCATTGGCATTGTGGTGGCCAACTGGAATAAGGAAATAACCAGGGCGCTGCTCGATGGTGCTGTCCGGACCCTGGAATCGCAGGGCATTGACCGGGATGATATCCTCGTCAAATGGGTGCCCGGAAGTTTTGAACTCCCACAGGCGGCGGCCATGATGATCGACGCCATGGTGGCAGATGCGGTAATTTGCCTTGGTTGTGTTATCCAGGGGGAAACCCGGCATTTTGAATTTATCTCACAGGCAGTGGCCCGGGGATGCATGGACCTGGCCATCGAAACCCTTACCCCTGTTATATTCGGTGTGCTTACCACCGACACCTATGAACAGGCTTTGGAACGTGCCGGGGGCAAACACGGAAACAAAGGCGATGAGGCTGCCATCGCAGCCATCCAGATGGTGCAATTACAAAATCAGGTTTACCCGGAAACAGAAGATCCGGATGAACCTTTTTTGTAGAAGCCTTCTTCGCATGGCTGCTGTCTAAAAGTAAAGCAAGCATTATGCAGGCAAAGGATTTGCGTATAGTTTTTATGGGAACACCGGATTTGGCGTCCCATATTTTGCAATCCATTGTGGATCATGGATACCGGGTGGTGGCAGTTGTCACTGCACCCGACCGCCCTGCAGGCCGCGGAAGAAATATGCAGCAACCACCGGTAAAACAATACGCGCTAAGAAAAAAAATTCCTGTATTGCAACCCGAAAATCTTAAGGCACCTGAATTCATCGAGGCATTACAGGTTTATAAATCCGATTTGCAGGTCGTGGTAGCCTTTCGTATGCTGCCTGAAGCGGTATGGTCAATGCCGGTTTTGGGATGTTTCAACCTGCATGCCTCCCTCCTTCCCGATTATCGTGGGGCAGCCCCCATCAACTGGGTCATCATTAATGGTGAAAAAGAAACAGGGGTAAGCACCTTTATGATTGATCACCAGATCGATACAGGAAACATACTCCTTCAAAAGAAGATTCCCATTGAAGTATACGAAACAGCCGGCAGCCTGCATGAGAAGATAAAAGAAGCAGGTGCGCCACTGGTTATTGACACCATAGAAGCACTGGCAAAAGGTACTGTAAAACCGGTACAGCAGGATCAACTGATGGGCGATGATATGATCCTGAAAAAAGCCCCAAAAATTTATAAAGAAGACTGCCGTATCCGCTGGGACAGTCCATGCAAAGATGTTGTCAATCATATCCACGGACTGAGCCCACACCCGGGAGCATTTTGCGAGGTGTCCATAAATGAATCAGAATATGCCAGCTTAAAGATTTTTTCAGCCACTCCACAAATTAGCAGCCATGACCACACACCCGGCACACTACTCACCGATCACAAAACCTTTCTGCGTTTTCCTACGCCCGACGGATTTGTTAAGGTCCTGGAACTTCAAATGGCCGGAAAGAAACGTATGAAGACTACAGAATTGCTTCGCGGTATGCGTTTTATTTTTTCCCAGGCCCGGTAAATCCTTGTCAATTCAGCCGGAGTGCTTGTAAAACCTGGTTTTTCGTCCAAGTTATTAACAAAATACCCCATTTTATTAACAATTGCTTATATTTTCCGCATTAGGCTTGCATTTTATATGAAATAGCCTATATTTGCATTGGTTAATGGAAGCTAATCACTTTATTTTCTAACCAAAAAAACAAAAAAGATGAACAAAGCTGAATTAATTGATGCCATTGCATCAGAAGCAAACTTGACAAAAGCAGATGCCAAGAGGGCGCTGGACGCTTTTATTGGCGCAACAACAAAAACACTGAAGAAAGGTGACAGGGTTGCTCTTGTTGGCTTCGGATCTTTCTCAGTATCTAAGAGAGAAGCTCGTAAAGGAAGGAATCCGCAAAGTGGCAAGGAAATTACCATTCCTGCCAAAAAAGTGGTGAAATTCAAAGCAGGTGCCGAATTAGCCAATATGGTGAAATAAGGACTTCCTTTATCGATGATAAAAACCCCGGCATTTGTCCGGGGTTTTTTTGTGTCCTTGCGGGTGTTCAATGCCATTTTTATTGTTACCTTCACAATACCAATCAACCAATCAACCTCATCTGTACCCATGAGCATATCAGACAAATTAAAGGCATTTGACCCCAATGGCGTGGGCAATACGTCCAATAATATATTCGGACTGCCTTTCGATGTTTCTGAATCGAGACTGGTGTTCATTCCTGCTACCTGGGATGTAACCACATCGAATGATGCCGGAACGGCAGATGGACCGAATACCATATTCCGGAATTCTTTCCAGATTGACCTCTATGATCCTATGCTACCCGATGCCTGGAAGCAAGGGATGGCTATGGAGCCTGAAGATCCGGCCATAATTCGCAAAAACAAAAATATCCGCAGGCAGGCGGAACGAATTATTGAATATCTGGAATCTGGAAATAGCATAAAAAGTGATGACCCGATGCAGGCCGAACTGGCCCGGGTTAACCAGGCATGCAGTGACTATATGCTTCATTTGGAAACCAGATGCCTTCAATACCTTGATAACGGTCAGATCCCCTTTATTGTGGGCGGAGACCACAGTGTGTCCATCGGCCTGATCAGGGCAATTGCCCAACGGTACGATGACTTTGGGGTATTGCAGATTGATGCCCACGCTGATATGCGCAATGCCTATCAGGGCTTTTCGCACTCACATGCATCGGTGATGCGACAGGCAACAGAAATTAAAGGGGTATCAAGGATCGTACAGGCTGGCATCAGGGAATTGTGCGATGAAGAATTGCAGTTTATCTCACGGAACCACCAAATGGTAAAGACCTTCTACGGGCATGACGTGCACCGGCGGCTTTTCGAAGGAGAATCGTGGTCGCAGATATGCAGCGATATCATTGAAATGCTTCCCGGCAAGGTGTATATCAGCTTTGATGTAGACGGACTTGAACCTGCCTGCTGTCCGGGAACCGGCGCACCTGTCCCCGGGGGAATCACGTTCAGTCAGGCCATCTACCTTCTGGAGGCTGCCTTCCGTGCCGGAAAGCACTTTATTGGGGCGGACCTTGTGGAAACAGGCCCCGGAACGATCGACGGCATCGTTTCATCCAGGTTGTTGTACCGCATGGCCGGAATGGTCATCAAAAGTAAGGATACCGGATTGTGACCACCTCTCCTATGAAAATCCCCTGCCATATTTTCTAACCAGGTCCTTGAATCGCGTCCCTCTTTCCTGGAAATCTTTAAATGCGTCGTAGCTGGCGGCCGCGGGCGAGAGCAGGCAAGTCCTGCCCGGGGGGGTGTTTTCGACTGCCAGGCGAACAGCTTCATCGAATGATGAACAAAGTGTAAGCTTTTTTCCTTTAAAATCCCTCATGGCATCGGCCATTAACTTCATTCGCCTGCCGGCTTCCCCGGTGAAAAAGAAATATTCCACCGACGATCCGGATAGAAAATCCATCAGTGATTTGTAATCTATGCCCCTGTCTGTCCCTCCGAGTATGATTGTTGCTGTATCCGGAAAAGCATTCATTGCCGCCATGGTTGCTTCCGGAATGGTGGCAATGGAATCATTATAAAAATTAACACCATGGAAAGCACCCACAAACTCCAGCCGGTGTGGCAATCCCCTGAAACTGTTAACAGCCTTAAGAATCATATCTTCCGGTACATCCAAAAGCAGGGAGACGGCCACAGCAGCCCCGATATTTTGCAGGTTGTGCCGCCCGGGTATTACCGGATCATAGCATAGGCCTGCCAGGGAAACCTGACGGGGACCGTCTGCAAATACCATATCATTTCCTGCGCAATAAATTCTGGCTGCATGGCCAAATTGCGAACCCAGTGAAACCAGGTGTGAAGGAATATTCATCCCGGATACCAGCGAATGCAATAATGGGTTGTCCGGGTTAAAGATAAAATAATCCCCGTCGCTTTGCCAGCGTACAATATTCATTTTAGCCTGCTGGTATTCCTGAAACGACGTGTAATGGTCCAGGTGCTCCTGGAAGATATTCAGCAACACGGCAATCTGTGGAGACTGGCCGATGTCCTGGAGCTGATGACTGCTCATCTCAAATACGATACGGGTATCCGGGCGTATATCGTCCATGACATCAAAACAGGGCATCCCTATATTTCCTGCCAACACGGCTGGTTTTTTTGCTGTTTTAAGGATATGGTACAATAAACTGGCGGTGGTGCTTTTTCCCTTGGTCCCGGTAATACCACATACCTGGTCGCGAAACAATTCAAGAAACAATTCACTTTGGGAGGTAATGCGACCTCGCAATGGCAGATTCCTGATCAATGAAAACGGGACACCGGGTGATTTAATGATTATATCTGCCATCTTAATCCCTTCGAGATAGGCAGGCCCAAGATGCCAACAAACATGTGAAGAACGGACATCCGGATCTTCAGTCAGGGATGCTTTTGCATCGCGATCGCATATATTCACTGTCTGACCGGGAAAATACTGCCGCAGGCGCCGGAAAGTGGATCTGCCTTCCCTGCCAAAACCAAGAATGGCTATGCGCTTTCCATGGAATATATCGCGAAAACGTTGTTTAAGCATGTGCTGCATTTTTTACGATCGTTGCAAATTCTTCAGACAGGCAGTGATCTTTGGAAAAAGAGCGGATATAATCCTCCAGAGGTACATCCTTGTACCTTTCATACAGAATGCTGTCCTTGTAATATGCAAGCAGCGGAGGCAAAACCCCTGCCCGGTCAATGGTGGCCTTAATTACGTGGCTAAGCGCCAGATTCACTTCCTCAATGGTACCGACACATTCAAATGGCTTTGATTTGCTTAGCCCGCATAAATCATCCAGGGTTTCTTTCAGGGCCGTATCTGAATACAGATCCTTTCCAAACATGTTTATCAGCGTTTCAGGCGGAAAAAACGGGGACAATATCACATAGGTAAATAAACATTTTGGACAGCTGGTACACCAGATATCATCTTTGCTTCCCACATTACAGCTTTTAAATTCATGGTGATAATGCTTAAATCGCGAAAACAGGAATGCAATCTGCAATTCGTTAAGGGGCCGCAACAGACTGAAATAATTGATGTTATGACCGGAATATTCATGAATGTACCATCGGAAATCCTGCTCAAACTCAAGTGATTTGCTGTATTGGTGGTTTATTTTCGTACCCGGGATGGTTGGTTCACTGGCACTGGATTCATTAGACAGGGCTATGTGGCGGATCCCTGTCTGATATGCCAAAAAATGGGCGGCAAATGCCAGCATGGCAGAAAAAGGAGTATGTCCGTTTAAAAAACCTTGTTTGTTTAATTCAAGCAAAAGGGGATCGATGTGCCGTATCAGGGCAATCCATTCGTGGGGCCTGAAACCGGCCGCCAGAAGCACATCACGGGAGGCTGCCCGTGGATTTACAACAAAAGGAATGACCTCCCAACCTGAAGACTGCAATAATTCCAGGCTAACCGCTGAATCTTTTCCCCCGCCAAGCGGAACAAGTACTTTCTTGTCAGGTTGATCTGCTGGAAACACCGATTTTTCAGGCATTAGCGGACAGTTTTCGGGATATTCAAATGCCAGCATTTCCCGCCCTGGGCCGGGAATCCCATTGGTGTAAAAAAACTCGCCAAGTCCGTAACGGTAAAGCTTTAACCACCAGGCTTGCTGCCGCTCAGTCATTGCATATGGCTCAACCCGTATGCGCGGCGAACAAAAAGCCTTCCAGTAACTGATCAGTTCAACCATCCCAAGGTTAAACAATAGCATGTCTGCTTGTTTTGTATCCTGCCAGAGATACTCAAACTGACCGGGGTCAAAATACCACCTGGGCCGAAAAACATATTTACTTCCTGCTTCGAAGTGGAAACCAAGTTCCGTGCGTTTTTTCAGCTTCTTTAAATGGAAACCTTTATAGGAAAAAACCGGAAACTGTTTCCTTAATGCATGGTATTGATTTTGCTTATCCAGGGTACTCATTTTGAACATTGGCAAAGTTTTTGTTGTTCTATGTGTGAACAACACTTCAAAATTAAGAAAATACCTATACAGGGGTGTATTTAATGTAAGAATAATCTTGCTGACTTTTTATGAAAGCAAAACAAAATAAACCTTCCAGTGGAAAACTCCTCATCAGTGAGCCTGCACTGCGTGACTTTTACTTTGGCCGCAGTGTGGTTTTGCTTGTGGAGCATAATGCCCAAGAAGGCACCATCGGGCTGATCCTGAACAAACCCATTCATCTGAAACTGAACCAGGTTGTCAAAGAATTTCCCGACAATGAGTTCCCGCTCTTTCTTGGCGGCCCGGTACACCCCGAACGCCTTTTTTACGTACACACACTGGGAGAGAAAGTACCAGGCAGCATTGAGATCATTCCCGGATTGTTTTGGGGAGGTGAGATTAAAAAAATTATGGAACTGATCAGCCTCAAACTTGTGAAACCGGAAGAAGTCAGGTTTTTTATAGGTTACTCAGGATGGGATCCCAAGCAATTGGAGCAGGAAATGATTGAAAAATCCTGGATTGTTACCCAATGTTCGCTCGATACGGTAATGGCGCGGCATCCCGAAAAGCTATGGAGCAATATGCTGAAAGAAATGGGAAATGACTACGCCATCTGGGCCAACTTTCCCTCCGATCCGATATTAAACTGATTGTCAGATTTGCTTGATTAATAACCAAAGACCAGGGAAATGATCTGGTCAGGTTTTGCAGACTCCCCTTTGATGACACAATTCGAACGCATATACACTGGCTCACGTTCAGCCAGTTTGTCATAAATGAGTTGTAGCAAGTCATTCCCTTTGTTTCCTTCAATAAGCGGTCGTTTCCGTTGTGCGTATTCCAAACGGTAGGCCAGGCTCTGAGGGGCCATTTTCAAGTAGACGGTTACCCCGTTGGCATTCATAAAATCCATATTGTCATTAAAACACGGGGTACCACCCCCGGTGGCTATCACGGCACGATCGTGTTCTGTAGTGGCATACAGCACTTCCTGTTCCAGGCTGCGAAAATATGTTTCGCCGTGTGTTTCAAATATTCCCTGAACATTCTGGCCCGCTTTTTTTTCGGTCTCCGTGTCAATATCCAAAAACGGGTAATCCAATCTTTTGGCCAGGCGCTTGCCCAAAGAACTTTTTCCACAACCCATAAATCCGATCAAATAAATACGCATCGCCATGCTTTGCGGCAAATGTAATTCAAAATCCTTTATCTTTGACGGGTATGAAAAAGATTGCAACGGTACTCGGAGCGCGGCCGCAGTTTATCAAAGCTGCACCAGTAAGTAGAGCCATCCGTAAAAATACAGAGATCCGGGAGGTCATGGTGCATACCGGCCAGCACTTTGATAAAAACATGAGTCAGGTTTTTTTTGACCAGATGGGGATACCGCGCCCGGATCATCACCTGAACATACATAGTTTGCCACATGGTGCCATGACAGGCCGTATGATTGAAGGGATTGAGGGTATACTGGAAAAAGAACAACCTGACTGGGTGATGGTGTACGGTGATACCAATTCTACACTGGCCGGGGCACTGGCTGCTGCCAAACTTCATATTCCCGTTGCACATGTTGAAGCCGGGCTCAGGTCACACAACATGAATATGCCTGAAGAAATCAACCGCATCCTTACCGACAGAGTCAGTGATTTGCTCTTCTGCCCCACCCCCACTGCAACAAAAAACTTGTCAACAGAAGGTTTCGGCAATTTTCCATGCACTATTATTCTCACAGGAGATGTGATGTACGATGCGTCGCTGCTTTTCAAAAATAAAGCCCAACCTCCAGATAATATAAAGCTTCCGGAAAACTTCGTATTGGCCACCATCCACCGCGAGGAAAACACAAAACCTGGTGACAGCCTGAAACAGTTAATTATTGCTCTAAACCAGGTGTCGCAAGATTGTCCCGTTGTCTTCCCTGTGCATCCAAGGACACGCAAGCTGATCAATGGCGGTAACCTGCCCTCCCTGTCGCAACATATTCATCTCACTAAGCCCCTTGGCTACCTGGAAATCCTATACCTGCTTGATCAATGTCAAATGATAATGACAGATAGCGGCGGCATGCAAAAAGAGGCCTATTTTTTTCACAAGCCCTGTATAACCCTTCGGAATGAAACAGAGTGGACCGAACTTTTGGCACCAGGTTATAATAAGCTGTGCGGAAGTGATCCGAAAAATATCCTGGATGCCTTTCATCACTTTTTGAATAAACCACCAATGTTTGCCGATGGCTTATATGGAAAAGGAAATGCCTCGGCCATTATAGCCGAGGCATTTCAGGATTATTAAGCAAATAAACGGCCGTATTGCTTATACGTAGCCTTGTGCAATCATCGCATCGGCTACCTTCACAAAGCCACCGATATTGGCTCCTTTTACATAGTTAATGAAATCACCCTCCTTGCCATATTCAACACAAGTTTTGTGGATATTGATCATGATGTTGTGCAGGCGCTGGTCCACTTCTTCGCGGGTCCAGGACAAACGCAGGGCATTCTGGCTCATTTCAAGGCCTGAGGTGGCAACACCCCCTGCATTGGCTGCTTTACCGGGTCCATAGAGGATCTTATTGGCCAGGAAAACCTCCACTGCCTCAGGAGTAGAAGGCATGTTGGCGCCTTCAGAAACACATATGCAACCATTTTTTACCAGTTCTTTGGCTTCTTCTTCGTTCAATTCGTTTTCGGTGGCACAAGGCAAGGCAATATCACATTTTTCCATCCATGGACGCGAAACGCCTTCCACGTATTTACAGCCAAATTCGTCGGAATATTCGCGGATGCGGCCACGCTTAATATTTTTCAGGTTTTTGATGTATTGCAGTTTTTCTGCATCAATGCCATCTTTATCATAGATATAGCCGTTGGAATCGGACAGGGTAACCACTTTCCCGCCCAATTCGATTACTTTTTCTGTGGCAAACTGTGCCACATTGCCCGAGCCGCTTACAGCCACCGTTTTGCCTTTGAATTCTTCGTTAATCGTGGCAAGCATCTCCTGGGCAAAATATACGGTGCCATATCCTGTGGCTTCCGGACGGATCAGGCTGCCTCCGTATTCAAGCCCTTTCCCGGTAAACACGCCTGTAAACTCATTTTTGATCCTTTTGTATTGACCGTACATGAAACCAACTTCACGTCCGCCTACACCGATATCACCGGCCGGAACGTCAGTATCAGGGCCAATGTGACGGAAAAGTTCCGTCATCAGGCTTTGGCAAAAACGCATCACTTCCACATCGGATTTACCTTTGGGATCAAAATCAGATCCTCCTTTCCCGCCGCCAAGAGGCAAGGAAGTAAGACTGTTTTTAAATACCTGCTCAAATGCCAAAAACTTCAACACCCCAAGGTCAACAGTCGGGTGAAAACGCATGCCCCCCTTGTATGGGCCAATGGCACTATTCATTTCGATTCGGAAACCCCGGTTTACCTGAACTTCTCCCTGGTCATCGATCCATGGTATGCGGAAAATAATCACCCGCTCCGGTTCAATCATCCGTTCAAAAACCTTGACGGCCTTGTATTTGGGGTTTTCTTCCAGAAAGGGAATGATGGTTTCAGCCACTTCCTGTACTGCCTGATGAAAAGCCCTTTCAGAAGGGTTCTTAGCCATCACATAATCCATAAACTTTTTCAGTTGTGCATCCATTGCTCATTGTTTTATAGGGTGAATAAACATGATTGATTCTCAAAACAATGTTATGACATTTTATTTTTCAGGGTTTTCTTTTTTAAAAAGAAATATTTTTTTGGTTTTTCTTGGAAATGTCATTTATTTTATTATGAAGCTTGCCGCATGGTGCTTTCTTTATATTTTTGGAAATATTTTTTGTATCTTCATTCATTGGAGAGAAGAAGCCATACATGACAAAAGATCCACATAAAGATCCTGAGCATTTTAATATGCAATCGCAAGAACGAAATGTAGACCAACCCCTTGTTATCAGTCAGGAGGAGATCAAAAAACTATTGACAGAAAAAAGGGAAAGGCTTAAAGAACTCGGGGCCATCCATAAAATTACCGGCATCCTGAAAGAGGAAAAGCCAATTGCAGAAATGTTGCAAAAAATCGTACAGGTACTCCCTCCTGCATGGCAACACCCTGAAAACACCATAGCACGCATCAGGTATGGCAATGAAGAGTTTGTCAGCAAGGCCGGGCTGAAAGAAACCAAATGGGTGCAGCGCAAAACATTTGAAACCATTGACGGGAAAGAAGGCTGTATTGAGATATTCTATCTAAAAGAATTCCCTGAGCAGGACGAAGGCCCCTTCTTTATCGAAGAACGCCACCTGATCAACAACCTGAGCAGTTTAATCACCGGTCATCTGAACACCCAGCTTGGAAAAAACCTGCTGAAACAAGCTATAAAAGATGACAACGACAGGAAGGAAACGGAGGCAGAACGGTCACACGCCGCCATGAGCCGGCAGTTGCTGCAGAAATTTTTGAACAAACACAATTCTGACCGCGATATATATCACGATCTGATGCAGTACAAGGTCCGGGAGATCATGTTGGTCGCCAATCTGTACGATGCATACATCATTGAACAGGAGGGCCGGTTCTTTGAGCAGGTCACCGGTGAATACTACCAGTTGAACCTGTCTTCGGCACCCCGTATCACCGGGGTATCCACTCCCGAAGAGGCCCTGGAGAAGCTTCAGGAAAAGCATTTTGATATGGTGATCGTGATGATGGGTGTCGAAAAATCCACCCCAATACAGTTGAGCCGCATCATCAAACAGATATATCATAACATCCCCATTTTCATGTTGTTGAACAACAACTCCGACATTGCCCTGTTTGAAGACGGTAACAAACCCATTACATCCATTGACAAAGTCTTTGTCTGGAACGGAGACTCCAAGGTCTTCCTGGCCATGGTCAAGTATAACGAAGACAGGATGAACGTGGAAAACGACATCCGCATCGGGATGGTGCGGGTGATTCTTTTGGTTGAAGATTCTGCCAAATATTATTCACGCTACCTGCCGATTTTGTATTCCATCGTTATTGAACAGACACAGCACCTGATTGAAGAAGTCAACACCGATGAACTGTACAAACTGCTTAAAATGCGTGTTCGTCCAAAGGTATTGCTGGCCTCAAATTATGAAGAAGCAGTAAATCTGTTTAATAAATACAGGGAGAACCTTCTGTGCCTTATTTCGGATGTAAAATTTAAAAAGGACGATGAACTGGACCCGAAGGCTGGCATTAAACTGGTCAAATATGCCAAAGAGATCATTCCCAACCTGCCCGCGGTTTTACAAAGTTCAGACCCTGAAAATGCCGGAGAAGCCTATAAACTGAAAAGCACCTTCATCAATAAAAATTCTGAAACACTAAAACAGGATTTGCAAAGCTTCATCAATTATTACCTGGGATTCGGGCATTTTATTTATAAAGACGAGGACGGTCGTCGCGATTTGGCCGTCGCCCGTTCCATGAAGGAATTCCGTACACATCTGAAGACCATACCCGAAGAATCGCTCATTTACCACGCCAAGAAAGACCATTTTTCACACTGGCTGATGGCCCGGGGCGAAATCCAGATTGCCAAGCGCATCAAACCTCTGAGGATTGAAGATTTCGAATCGCCTGGCAGTTTGCGTAATTACCTGATTGACGTTATTGAACAATGCATTCATGACAAGCAGAAAGGCAAGGTGATCAACTACGAGGAGTCTGCCCTGCTCGACGACACAAATGTGGTGAGCATGTCGCCCGGATCCTTGGGAGGCAAAGGCAGGGGCTTGTCTTTTATCAATATGATCATTAATAATTTCAATTTCAGTGAACTTGTTCCTGACATACGCATCTGCACACCCAAAACATCCATTATCGGCACCGAGGAATTTGAGCGTTTCATCCACAATAATGAATTTTACAATATCATTTACGGCGAAACAAATTATGAGAAAATAAAAGCATTGTTTGTGAAAGGCAATCTCACCATAAGTCTCAGAAAAAGACTGAAAACGTATCTGTCTGTTATCGATAAACCCCTGGCCATACGTTCATCGAGCTTGTTTGAAGACTCCCTGATGCAACCGTTTGCAGGCATTTTCGATACCTTCCTGCTGCCAAACAATCACCCGGATCTGAATGTACGCCTGGAGCAACTTATGAATGCCATTAAATTGGTTTACGCTTCCATATTCAGTCGTACCGCCCGGTCATACTTCAAAGCAGTCAATTATAAGATCGAGGAAGAAAAAATGGCTGTGATCATTCAGGAAGTGGTTGGTAAGGAATATAATGGCTGCTTTTACCCGCACATCAGCGGGGTAGCCCAATCATACAATTTCTATCCATACTCATACATGAAACCGGAAGAGGGTTTTGCTTCCATTGCCATTGGCCTGGGCAAATATGTGGTAGATGGGGAAAAAACATACCGCTTCTCCCCTGTTCATCCGCAACTGGAAATGTATACACCGAAAGAATTGTTTAAAAACTCGCAGGTGCATTTCTATGCCGTAGACCTTGTCAAAGAAGATATAAACCTGATGGAGGGGGAAGAGGCTGGCCTGATCAAACTGGAGATCGATAAATCGGAACAGCACGGCACCCTGAAGCATTGTGCCTCTGTATACGATATCAACAGCGAACGGACCATACCGGGCATTACAGACCCAGGCCCCAGGGTGGTGAATTTTGCCAATATTCTCAAATACAATTACATTCCGTTGGCCAAAACCACGGAAGTTATTCTTGATATCATTTCTGAGTCGATGGGGACACCCATTGATATTGAATTTGCCATCGATCTGAACAAAGACAGGGAAGGCCTGGCCTCATTTTATCTTTTGCAAATCAAACCCCTGATCAAAAACATCATTGAAACAGAAATCAACATCGACAAAATAGACAATGACCGCTTGCTTTTATTCAGCGAGAATGGCATGGGCAATGGCCGCATAAATGATATATACGATGTGGTTTATGTGGATCTGGACAACTTCGACAAACTCAAAACGGAAAAGGTACGCGATGAGATTGATCAAATCAACAGTTTGATGGTAAAAGAAGACAGAAAATATATTCTTGTTGGCCCGGGCAGATGGGGTACCCGTGACCGGTTTATCGGCATTCCCGTCAACTGGTCGCAGATATCCAATGCACGTATCATTGTTGAAATGAGTATGGAAGATTTCCCGCTCGATGCATCCCTGGGGTCCCATTTCTTTCACAACGTGATCTCCATGAATGTGGGGTATTTCTCTGTAAAACATGATGATCTGATTGATTATATCAATTGGGAAAAACTAAGGGAGGCACCGTTGATCAATAAAACAAAATTTCTCAAACACGTGCGTTTTGAAAAGCCCCTGGAGGTGGTCATGGATGGCAAAAAACGCAGTTCACTGATTTATTTCTGAATGATATACAGCTGATGGATGCACTGACAAAATATAAGTATGATGAGCGGTTTGCCACCGACAGTTATGAGTTCAAGGAGATCACTTATGAAGATCTGATGCAGAGAAGGATCATCAATGTATTGCTTATTTGCAGTAATTACGATGCCTTTATGCTTGAGGAAGACGGCCGTATCAACGAAAAAATATTTCTTGAATATACTTCAAAGAACCTGCGCTACCCCCCGCAGTTTACCAAAGCCAGTTCTTCAGTTGAGGCATTCAGGCTGCTCGAGGAAAAGCATTTTGACCTGGTTATTACCATGTTGAACGTGGGCAAGATCGATTGTTTTGAGATGGCAAAACAGGTAAAAAAGCGCCATCCGAAGATCCCCATCGTGGTGCTAACTCATTTTTCGCGTGAGGTATCGATGAAATTGCGTCACGAAGACCTGAGTTCTATTGACTATGTCTTTAGCTGGCTGGGAAATGCCGGCCTGCTGCTGGCCATTATCAAGTTGTTGGAAGACCGCATGAATGCCGAACACGACATTGAACGGGTCGGTGTGCAGGGCATCCTGCTGGTGGAAGACTCCGTTCGATATTATTCTTCATACCTGCCCACAATTTACAAAGTCATATTTGACCAGACCAACGAGTTGATGACCGAGGGGCTGAACGAGCACCGGAAGACCTTGCGTATGCGTGCCCGTCCGAAAATATTGCTGGCCAAAACCTATGATGAGGCCCTTTCGCTGTATAATAAATACCACGACAACCTGCTTGGGATTATTTCAGACATAAGTTATGCCAAGGAAGGCAAGCGGGACAATCAGGCCGGCATCAAACTGGCAAAACATATCCGCAAAAAAAACACGCAAATTCCAATACTGTTGCAATCGTCTGAAAAATGGGATGCTACCATCAACAAAGACATCGATGCAAGTTTTATCGATAAATATTCCAAGACCCTGCTGATCGAGCTAAAACATTATATTAAGGAGAATTACGGTTTTGGTGATTTTGTGTTTAAGGATCAGCATACCGGCATGGAGATCGGCCGTGCCAATAACCTGCACTCCCTTCAGGTAAAAATTTCCAAGACCGACCCAAAAGTGCTTGAATACCATGTAACCAACAACCATTTTTCACGATGGCTTAAAGCCAGGGCACTGTTTTCCATTGCCGGTATTTTTGCTCAAAAAAGCCGTGATGATTTTGACCACATCGAAGAGGTACGAAGCTATTTAATTGACACAATTGCCAACTACAGGCGCACCAAAGGCCGTGGGATTATAGCAAGCCACCTGGATGAATACGCGGTATTTACACGCTTGGGAGACGGCCAGTTAGGTGGCAAAGCACGCGGTCTGGCTTTTATTGATTCGTTCATAAACCGTTACAAAATCATGAACCACTGGAACGGCGTGGCCGTATCCATTCCGCGCACAGTGGTTCTGACCACCGACATCTTTGACGAATTCATGGAGGACAATGACCTGTACGATTTTACCTTGTCGGATGCAAGTGATGACGAGGTTTTGGAGCAGTTTGTTCAGAGCAAGACCCCTTCGCGGATGCGATCGTATATTAATGAAATCGTAGATTTTTTTAAGTCACCGCTGGCGGTCAGGTCATCCAGTTTGCTTGAAGACAGCCACTACCAGCCTTTTGCCGGGGTTTATGCCACCTATATGATCTCCAACAATCACCACGAAAAGCATGTCCGCAGTCAACAGCTTGATCAGGCCATTAAAAGCGTATATGCCTCCGTATTCTTTAAAGAAAGTAAAGCCTATATTGAAGCCACATCCAACGTAATCGACGAAGAAAAAATGGGCGTTGTGATTCAGGAAGTATCAGGCCGATCGTACGGGAATATGTTCTATCCTACCATATCGGGCGTTGCAAGGTCGGTAAATGTTTATCCCATAGAACCCGAAAAATACGAAGACGGTGTTGCCAATATCGCATTCGGACTGGGAAAAACCATTGTGGACGGAGGTATTTCCCTGAGATTTTCACCAAAATACCCACAAAAATCATTGCAACTTTCCAACACAGAAATAGCATTGCGCGACAGCCAGAAAGAGTTTTACAGCCTGAATATGGACCCCGAAAAATTCCATCCGGCCGTGGACGAAACGGTCAATCTGTTCAAGACCCGGATTCACCAGTTAAAAGGTGAATCCGCACTAAAATTTGTGGTATCCACATTCGATTACGAAGACAATATTATCCGGGAGGGTATATACGATGGGGGTACAAAGATCATAACCTTTGCCAATGTGCTGAAACACGACTCCTTTCCGCTTGCCACAATTCTAAGGGAATTGCTGCATATCGGGCAAAAGGAAATGAACAACCAGGTAGAAATAGAGTTTGCCGTAAACCTGGATGTTCCCAGGGGAGAAAAACGCCAGTTTCATTTCCTGCAAATCAGGCCGGTGGTGGAAGCCCAGGAAAAAACCCATATACAGGTTGATGCCTGCAAACCTGAAAAGGCCATCATTATCAGCCACAATGCGCTGGGCAATGGCATAATCGATAACGTTCATGATTTTGTATATGTTAAGCCCGATACCTTTGACTCGTCCAGGACCAAACAAATTGCTGATGTAATCAATAAACTGAACGGCCAGATCAGAGACAAAGGTGCTAATTATGTACTTGTGGGCCCCGGAAGATGGGGATCCAATGATCCCTGGCTTGGTGTGCCTGTAAAATGGGCTCAAATATCAGCCGCCAGGCTGATTGTTGAGTCCGGATTAAAGCAGTTCCACATAGATCCAAGCCAAGGCACCCACTTTTTCCAGAACCTGACCTCCTTTAGCGTGGGATATTTTACCATCAATCCCTATCTGAAGGAAGGCCATTATGATGTGGAATTCCTCAACAAACAAAAGGCTGCCTATGAGGATGATTTTGTACGACACATTCATTTTGAACACCCCATTGTCATAAAAATAGACGGCAGCAAAAAGACCGGAATCGTTTTAAAACCAGAAAAATAATTCCTCCGTTTTGTTTGTTTAATACACAAATTAAGGCTACATTTGCTCCTTAATTGCTAATTAATTAACAACCTTCACTTATTGTTGCATTTTTTAAATCCAAGTATCATGAATTTAGAAAAAATAATGTCAGATCTGGAACGAAAGAATCCAGGCGAAAAAGAGTTTTTGCAAGCGGTGCGCGAAGTTTTGGAAACCATCATTGATGTGGTGGTCGAAAATCCCAAGTACCAGGCGGCGAGTATAATTGAACGCATTACCGAACCCGATAGGGTGATCTCCTTCAAGGTTGAGTGGGTAGACGACAAAGGCAAGGTACACGTTAACAGGGGATACCGTGTGCAATTCAACAATGCCATCGGTCCTTACAAAGGCGGTTGCCGCTTCCACCCGAGTGTTACACTGAGCGGTCTTAAGTTTCTGGGATTTGAGCAAATATTCAAAAATAGCCTGACCACACTGCCTATGGGAGGCGCCAAAGGGGGCAGCGACTTCGATCCCAAAGGCAAATCCCAGGCCGAGATCATGCGTTTCTGCCAGGCCTTCATGAGTGAATTGTACAAGTACATCGGCCCCGATACAGATATTCCAGCCGGCGACATTGGTGTTGGTGGTCGCGAAATTGGTTATATGTACGGCATGTATAAAAAACTTGTAGGCGAGCACACAGGAAGCTTTACCGGTAAGGGCCGCAACTGGGGTGGAAGCCTGATCCGGCCGGAAGCCACCGGTTTTGGCGCGGTATTTTTCGCTGAAGAGATGCTGAAGACCCGTGGAGAAAAGATCGTTGGAAAGACCGTTGCATTGTCTGGTTTTGGCAACGTAACATGGGGTGCAGCTTTAAAAGCCACCCAGCTTGGTGCCAAAGTAGTTACCATCAGTGGCCCCGATGGCTATGTATACGATCCTGATGGCATCTCCGGCGAAAAGATCGATTACCTCCTGGAGCTGCGCGCATCAAACCAGGACATAGTAAAACCCTATACCTACGAATTCCCCAATGCACAATTCTTCGAAGGCAAGCGCCCATGGGAACAGAAGGTGGACATTGCCATGCCATGTGCCATTCAGAATGAGCTGAATGAAGAAGATGCCAAAAATCTGGTTAAAAACGGTGTAATGGTTATCTCGGAAGGGGCCAACATGCCCTGTACGCCCGAAGCCGTTGAAATTATCCAGGAAGCCAAGATCCTTTATGGACCCGGTAAAGCAGCAAATGCCGGTGGTGTATCGACATCAGGACTGGAACAGACACAGAATGCCATGAAACTCAACTGGCCGGCCGAAGAAGTGGAAGAAAAACTTCACCAGATCATGAAGAACATTCATGAGGCCTGCAAAAAATATGGCCAGGAAGAAGATGGATACATAAACTATGTAAAAGGTGCGAATATTGCCGGTTTTATCAAGGTGGCCGATGCCATGATTGACCAGGGTGTGATTTAAAATTCACGGTACCAGTCAACTCTAAATACTGGGGGCTGAAAAGACATAGGACAATCCCGTGTTTCTTTCAGCCCTTATTATTTTTTTTGAATTTTCCAAGCATTCTTGTCAAAAAAAAATATTTTTTTCTTTTGATGCCTCCTGTTTTTTTTATGTATTTTTCGTTTCGGAAACAACCTTTAATATACCAATATGCGCATACAACGAATCAAACCTCCACAGAACGGAGATGCAGACCCGGGCAAAGTAGACCTTTCGCTGATGGATGCATTATTAGAAAAGTACAAAAACAGGAAAGGCAACCTGATTCCCTTATTGCAGGGTACCCAGGATATTTACGGGTACCTTCCCATTGCAGCATTTTACCGGATACATGAATCGACCGGGCTGGAGCTGAACGAAATGTATGGGGTGGCTACATTCTATGCTCAATTTCGCCTTACCCCCGCCGGCAAACACATTGTCAAGATGTGTCATGGCACCGCCTGCCATGTGCAAAACGTAACCGCCATTACCGATGAAATCCTTGACAATCTGCAGGTCAAGGACGGTGAAACTACAAAAGACGGCCTCTTTACAATTGAAACAGTTGCCTGCCTGGGTTGCTGTTCACTGGCACCGGTTATGATGATTGGCGAAGAAACTTACGGCAAACTAACACCCAGGGAGGCTGTCAAGATCATCAGGGAGATTAGAAGAAGCGAAAATAATTAATTAAGCAAAATAAAACCTATCATGGGAAAAACACAGGTAATTGTGGGGCTGGGCAGTTGCGGCATTGCAGCCGGGGCCAGAAAAACCTACAATGAATTCCAGCGGATCATGCAGGCCGACAAGCTCGACTTTGAACTAAAAAAGACAAGTTGCATTGGTATGTGTTTCCGCGAGCCCCTTGTGGAAGTAATTGACGAAAGTGGTGCTTACCTGTATGGTGAAGTAGATCCCCAACGCGTGGATGAGATTATAGAAAAGCACATTAAGAAGTTTTCTCCCATTCCCGAATACATCGTACAATCTGACAAATATCCGTCAAAAGACCAGCAGTTCTTTGACGGACAAGTCAAGATCAGCCTGCGGAATTGCGGGCATATTGATCCGGAATCAATCGCTGAGTATGAGGCGAGGGATGGCTATAAGGCAATTCGAAAAATTGCCGCGGGCAATATCAGTCCGGACAAAGTGATCCAGGATGTACTGGACTCCGGCCTGCGTGGGCGTGGCGGGGGTGGTTTTCCGACGGGTATGAAATGGAAGTTTGCCCGCAACAACCAATCGGAACGCAAATATGTTATTTGTAATGCAGACGAAGGCGACCCGGGTGCTTTCATGGACCGGTCGATTCTTGAGGGAGACCCACATGGCGTGCTCGAAGGAATGATTATATGCGGATATGCCATCGGGGCCAGCGAAGGCTATATTTATTGTAGGGCGGAATACCCGCTGGCCATTAAACGCCTGAACATAGCCATTGCCCAGGCAAGGGACAAAGGGTATCTGGGTAAGGATGTTTTCGGCATCAGTGGTTTTGATTTTGATATTATCATCAAAGAAGGTGCAGGGGCCTTTGTTTGCGGCGAAGAAACCGCACTGATCGCGTCTATCGAAGGAATGCGCGGCATGCCCCGCCGCCGCCCCCCCTTCCCTGCCGAAGCCGGTCTCTGGAAGAATCCCACCAACATTAACAATGTCGAAACATTTATCAATATCCCATGGATTATCTATAATGGTCCGGATGCTTACGCAAGTTACGGTACAGAAAAAAGCAAGGGCACCAAGGTTTTTGCCCTGACCGGGAAAATAAGGCATGGCGGTCTGGTGGAGGTTCCAATGGGTATCACCATAAAAGACATCATATACAAACTTGGCGGAGGTATTACCGGCGACAAAAAATTCAAGGCAGTCCAATTGGGCGGGCCTTCAGGGGGATGTATCCCGGAGCATCTCAGTCACACCCAGGTGGACTATGATTCGGTCAACGCCACTGGCGCCATCATGGGATCAGGAGGTATGGTGGTCATGGATGAGACCACCTGTGTGGTAGATATCGCCAAATTCTTCCTGGACTTTACCCAAAAAGAAAGCTGTGGCAAATGTACTTTCTGCAGGCTGGGCACCAAACGAATGCTGGAAATCCTTACCCGGATTACCGAGGGCGAAGGCAAGGAAGAAGACATACAGACTCTGGAAGAACTTGCTGAAACCATCAAAGACAGCTCCCTCTGCGGACTGGGGCAAACCGCCCCAAACCCTGTGCTGACCACCATCAAATATTTTCGTGATGAGTATGAGGCCCATATTAGGGATAGGAAATGCCCGGCCATCAGTTGTAAAAAGCTGCTTACTTATACGGTGATCGAAGAAAACTGCACCGGTTGCATGGCATGCATCAAAGGCTGTCCGGTTGATGCCATTGAAGGAGAAAAGAAACAGACGCATAAAATTCTTCAGGATGTTTGTATCCGGTGTGGTGTATGTTTTACAAAGTGCAAATTCGAAGCGATCAGGGTGTCGTAACCATAATATCATATCAAAATATAACAAAATGAGTAAGCTGAATATCATCATAAACGGTATGATCGTACAGGGGATAAGGGGTGAAACCATATTGGAAATGGCCCGGCACCTCGGCATTGAGATCCCTACTTTGTGCAATGACGACCGTCTCGAACCTTTTTCGTCATGTTATTTATGCGTGGTAGAGGTAGAAGGCATGCGCGGCTTACAACCTGCCTGCTCCACCAAAATCACCGAGGGCATGCGCATAGAAACACAAAACGAGCGTGTGGAAACATCCCGCAAATTTGCCCTGGAGCTGCTGGTCAGCAATCATTATGCCGACTGCGCACCTCCCTGCCGGGAGGAATGTCCGGCCGGCGTTGATGTGCAGGGATATATCTCTATGATTAGTAAGGGTAAACACAGGGAGGCTGTGGAACTGATCAAAAAGACCAATCCCCTGCCTGCCATCTGTGGCAGGGTGTGTGTTCGCCCCTGTGAGCTGGTTTGCCGCCGCAACCTCCTTGAAGACATTGGCGTGGGCATCGATTACCTGAAACGATATACCTCCGACATCGACATGAATTCCCCGGATCGCTACATGCCGGAAATAAAACCACCGACCGGTAAAAAGGCAGCCATCATCGGCGCCGGCCCGGGAGGTTTAACTGCCGCTTACTTTCTGGCAAAAGCAGGGCATCATGCAGAGATCTTTGAAGCCAGTCCGCATGCGGGCGGGATGCTCCGTTATGGAATACCACCCTACCGGCTTCCCAATGAGGTGATTGAAAAAGAGATTGAGGGCATCACCGGATTGGGTGTAAAAATACACTATAACCAAAGATTGGGCGACAATCTGAGTTATAAAAGCCTGAAAGAATCCTTTGATGCCACCATCCTGGCCATCGGATCCCAGAAAGGCACCGGTATCGGTTGTGAAAATGACGATGCTGAAAATATCTATTCCGGTATAGATTTTCTGCGCAACATGGAGATGACCGGCCAGAAATATGACTTTACCGGGAAAAAGGTGGCAGTGATCGGAGGCGGAAATACCGCCATGGACTGCTGCCGTACCGCAAAACGTTGTGGTGCCGGTGAAGTTACGGTGATTTACCGGCGAACAGAGAAAGAAATGCCGGCCAATCCCATTGAGATCCACGAATCCAAGCTGGAGGGTATCAAATATATGTTTTTAACCGCTCCTGCCCGGGTAAACAAAGACAAAGACGGCAAACTGGAATCCCTCACCTGTATCCGCATGGAACTGGGTGAACCCGATGCTTCCGGGCGCAGGCGGCCGGTAAAGATTGACGGTTCTGAATTTGACGTGGAACTTGATTATATCCTCGCGGCCATCGGCCAGAAGACCGTGGTGAACTTTATGGACGATATCAACCGACATGAAGAAAAACCATTGAAGCTTAATAAGTGGGGGGATATTGACGCTGTGTCCGGCACCCTGCAAACATCCATTGACAATGTGTTTGCTTGCGGCGACGGGGTAACCGGACCGGCAACCCTTATTGAAGCCATTGCCCAGGGCAGGGTGGCTGCCCAAAGCTGCGACAAATGGCTGCATGGAAAAACCGTCACACCACCACCCGAAGAATTCCTGAGTAAAAAAGACAATTTTGAAAAGCAACAGGAGGCAGATTACAAGGGGTTTTTTAAAGAGCAGATCCGTGAAGAAATGCCAACACTTGACCCGGTAAAAAGGGATAATTTTGATGAAGTAGAACTTGGCTATTCCGACGATGCAGCCATTAAAGAAAGCATGCGTTGTATAGAATGCGGCTGCTCAGAGTTGCATACCTGCGACCTGAAAAAATATGCCACCGAATACCGGGCGGGGCAAAAACGTTTTGGCGGGGACTATAAAAAGTACCAGGTGGATTTTGGCCATCCTTATATAGAAATTGATAACAATAAATGCATATTGTGTTCGCGCTGCATACGAATTTGCTCCGAAGTAAACGGCGCCAATGCCCTGGGGCTTGTAAACCGCGGTTTTGAAACATTCGTGGCACCCAGCATGAATGGACCGTTACAGGAAACCCATTGTGAATCGTGCGGCCTGTGT
>PXAA01000021.1 GCA_003567205.1 Bacteroidales bacterium | reverse complement strand
GGCTGTGCAATAAGCAAGCGCCACATAAATAACTCGTGTAATACTTTGTTGAAAATCAAGTTTGTAACCACCGATAGCTTCGCAAAAAAACGCTTGATCTGATGTGAGGATGCCATTTGTGTAGGCTTGCATTCCAACAAAGCAGCATATGCTTGATCATTTTTGATTTTATCAAAGCCGCTTATAGCCATGTTTGTACCATCCATGAAAAACGCAAGCATCTGTTTTACAAACTGTTGCAATTGAAGTCCCTTTTTGCTTTTAGAGATTAGCGAAAAAAACATGCCCATAATAAGGCCGTAAAAGCCAGTCTGTTGCACGTAACGAAGAAATAAGGGGAGCCCCCCACGTCCAGAAATTTTGTCGTTTGTTGTGCCGATTTTTATTATCTTAGTGCCCATAAAAGATAGTCTTGTACACCCAATTGGTGATGTGTTTTTAATTTTGTTTATCGCATCTAAAATACACATAATCAATGGAATAAACAAGCTATCTTTTATTTTTTTCTAAAAAAACGCTCAACTTAGGTTGTTTATGAAACATTTCCTGATAAAGAAAAACAATCATCATTAAACCATAAAAATGCTATGAATACCAGAAGAGAGTTTATCAAAAAATCGGCCATTGGGGCCGCAGGAATCACCCTGGCCGGCATGGGAATGCCTGTGAATAGCTATGCGCGCATCATGGGTGCCAATGACAGGATCAATGTGGCCATTATCGGTTTGGGCAGGCGCCTGGGTGCATTTACTGAGCCCATCGCCATGAAATCTGCCAATGTGCAATTGCTTTACTTGTGCGACGTGATGGAGCGACTGCGCGGCAGGGCAGCGCAACGTTTTGCCAATCACATTGATTACCAGGTAAAACTTGAGAACAACATTAAAAAAGTGTTAAATGATCCCGACGTGGACGCCATCTTCAATGCAACGCCTGATCACTGGCATGCACCCGGTGCCATCATGGGTGTGCAGGCTGGCAAGCATGTGTATGTTGAAAAACCCGGCAGTCACAACGCCCTTGAAGGAGAACTTCTTGCAACAGCCTATACCAGGTATGGAAAGGTCATACAATTGGGAAACCAACAGCGTTCTGCGAAAGAAAGTATAGATATTGTAAAGCGTATTCATAATGGCGTCATAGGCACTCCATATAAAGCAACATCATTTTACATCAACAACAGGGGCGAAACCCCCGTTGCCACACCGGCACCAGTACCCGACGGACTGGACTGGGAACTGTGGCAGGGGCCTGCACCTCGCCAGGAGTATAAGCATGACACCTGGGACTATCACTGGCATTGGTACGGTTGGACATACGGAACCGGAGAAATGGGCAATAATGCCATCCATGAGCTGGATATTGCACGATGGGCCTTGCAGGTGGAACACCCTGAAAGGGTCGCGGTTGAAGCAGATAAAAGACATTTCCTTGATGACGGCTGGACCATTTATGACACCATGAAAGCGACCTATTTCTATCCGGGTAACAAGGTCATTGAGTGGGATGGGAAGTCCCGTAATGGATACAATACTTACGGCAGTGGAAGAGGCAACATCATTTTTGGCAGCGAAGGCACTGTGTTTGTAAACCGTAATGGATACAAACTGTTTGACCGTGATGGGAACCTTGTCGAGAACAAAATGGCAGACAGTGGCGATGACGGGACAGCCCTCGGTGGAGGTGGAAGCATGGACACAAAACATGTGATCAATTTTTTCAATGCCATCAGGGGCAAAGAAGAACTCAACTCTCCCATCGATGAAATGATGAAGAGCACACACATGTGTCACCTGGCAAATCTCTCCTGTCGTTTGAAAAAAGACCTGATCATTGATCCCAATACAGGAAAAACCACAGATCCTGAAGCCAACAGACTATGGGGCAGGGAGTATGAATCAGGATGGGAACCAAAAGTTTAGATCGTTCAATTAAACCCTGTCGGGTTTTGAAAGCCTGACAGGGTTAAGTCACTGTAAAATAGCTTCTGAAATGAAAAAATCGAAACTGATTCTGGCATTGGCATTGGCATTGGCAGCAATGAATTTCTTGTTCATACAACCACTGCTTGCTGAGATTAAACTTCCTGCCATTTTATCATCAGATATGGTTTTGCAACGCAATACTACCGCAGTGCTGTGGGGCTGGGCTAATGCAAATGAGAGAATATCTATTGAGACTTCATGGCAAACAGGAATTATCGAAACCATGGCTGATACCAACGGCAACTGGAGAGCCGAAATAAAAACCACCAACAGTAAAGAACCACAGGTCATTTCAATTAGAAGCATGTCTTCAGAAATATCATTGGAAAATGTCCTTTTTGGAGAGGTTTGGTTGTGTTCCGGCCAGTCTAACATGGAACAGTCTCTAAGGGGTTTCTTAGGAGAACCTACCTATGGTGCAAACAAGGCAATCGCCAATTCCTATAATCCTAATCTACGTCTTTTTACTGTTGAAAGGTCGGCATCAAAGACACCTTTGGATGATGTTGAGAGATACAGGGCCTGGCAATCTGCAACACCCAATAATGTTGCAGACTTTAGTGCTATTGCATATTTCTATGGCCAGCAACTTCAGGAAATTCTGGATTGCCCGGTGGGTATCATACACACATCATGGGGAGGAAGTCGGGCCCAGGCCTGGATCAGTAAGGAGGTGTTAAGCGCCTTTGAGGATATTAACCTGGATGATACGGATATGACTCAAAGAACAAACCACATCCCTACGGCATTGTATAATGCGATGATTAATCCATTGATTCCCTTTACAATAAGAGGAGTATTATGGTATCAGGGCGAGTCTAACCGCTTGGAGCCCGACTATTATAAAACGATATTTCCGGCTATGGTTCAAGACTGGCGTACACGATGGGGAATCGGGGATTTTCCGTTTTACTATGTACAAATTGCCCCTTTTTATTACGGGGAACATAGTGAAGCTTATCAAACTGTTGAGAACTCTGCATTTATTCGCGAAGTGCAACTGCAATGCCTGGATCTTATTCCCAATTCGGGTATTGCCATTACAATGGACATAGGTTCCAAATACTCTATACATCCGCCAAAAAAGAAAGAAGTAGCCGACAGGCTTTTGTTCAATGCGCTGCATCAAACTTACGGTTATAAAGATGTAGCATATTCTGCTCCGGTTTATGAATCTTTAGAAGTAAAAGACAGCGGGGTCATCCTTAAATTTAAAAATGCCGAAAGAGGGTTGTACACATATGAAGAATTAACAGGGTTTGAAATTGCAGGACATGATAAGGTTTTCTATCCGGCCAGGGCCTCAATAGTGGACCGGAGGTATGTATTTGTGACAAGCGATAAAGTTACTGAGCCGGTGGCCGTAAGGTATGCATGGCGCAACTGGATTAATGGTACTCTTTTTAACACCAACCTTTTACCTGCATCATCATTCAGAACAGATGACTGGGATGATGCCACAAGATCTGAAAACTAAGAAGCTCAAATGGTCTGAAAGCGGAATAGTGTTTTATTCTTTATTTGATTAACCATTACGAAGCACAACTGATTGTTAACAGATGAATAACAAACTGATAGTAATTCTTAGCGGAATAGCTGCCGGGACCTTGGCTTCATGCCAGGAAAGAACAGATTCAGCAGAAACACCACAGGAGCGACCCAATATCCTGTGGATCACCTGCGAGGATATCAGTCCTTACCTGGGAAGTTACGGCTATGAATATGCCCAAACCCCAAACCTGGATGAATTGGCTGCAAGGGGAATACGGTACAAAAACGCCTGGGCCAATGCGCCTGTTTGTGCTGTGGCCCGATCAGCGATCCTCACAGGCATGCATTCCTCCACCATTGGCACCCACCAGATGCGGTCGCGCACCCAGCTACCTGATGTCATACCGGCCTATTCCAGGATTTTTCGTGAAGCGGGCTACTACACCACCAACAATGTAAAAACAGATTATAACTCAAATTTTGAATACATACTTTCCGACATATGGGATGAATCGAGCCGGACAGCCCACTACAGAAACAGGACCGAAGGGCAGCCTTTTTTTGCCGTGTTTAACAATACGGTGACCCATGAAAGCCAGCTGGCCACTGACAGGATTGCCCATTATGTAAGCGAAGGGCTTATCCCTGAGCAGCCCCGGATTCACCTGGAGGAACTGACCCTCCCCCCCTATCACCCGGATCTTCCGGAGATACGGCAGGACTGGACCCGTTTTCACGACCTGATCACACTGATGGACCAGATGTCGGGTGAGTTGTTGCGGGAACTGGAGGAAGAAGGCCTGGCCGACAATACCATCATTTTCTTTTATGCTGACCATGGGGGCATGTTGGCACGGTCGAAGCGCTATATCTATAATGTGGGCACGCAGGTACCCCTTATTGTTTACCTGCCAGAGAAATGGCGGCACCTTTCGAAGGTAAAACCAGGTGGCACCGATAGCCGCATGGTGAGTTTTACCGACCTGGCCCCTACCGTGCTTTCCATCGCGGGGATTGACATTCCTGAAGTCATGCAGGGCAACCCTTTTCTGGGGCCGGAGATTGGCGATGGTCCGGAATTGGTATTCTTTTACCGCGACAGAATGTCTGAGCGCTATGATTTTTCACGGGCTGTTACCGATGGGAGGTATTATTTTATCAGGCATTTTAATCCTCACCGGCCTGAAGGACGCGATACCAGGTACGGCCCCAGGATGCATGCCGGCTGGAGAGCCTGGGAGGAAGCCTTTGAGCAGGGACTCACCAATGAGGAGCAGTCGCGGTTCTTTCAACCCAAGAACAATGTTTATCTCTTCGATACAAAAAACGATCCCTGGCACATACAAAACTTAGCGGAAGATCGCAGTCAGCGTAGGCGCATCAGACATCTTTCCGATGCCCTTGACACCTGGATGATCGAAAGCCGCGACATTGGATTGATACCCGAGCCCATGTTCCATCAGCTGGCAGGGTCAGGTTTAGCGCACCCAACCATCTATGATTATGCCCAAAGCCAGGAGTACCCGTTGGAAATCATTCTTGATGCCGCCAAAATGGCGGCAGAAGGAAGGGATGAGTATCTACCTGTTTATCTGGAGATCCTCACCCATGAGCACCCGGTTATGCGCTTCTGGGGTGCCTATGGATTATTCCGGATCGCAGCCAACACCCCAACTGTAAGGGATGCGCTCCTGCAAATGGTGCAAAAAGATGACTTCGTCGCCAACCGCATCATGGCGGCCCAGGCACTGGCATGGTGCGGCGATTCCGATAAGGCTTATGAAGCCCTGATGCGGGAAGCGCGCAAAGCAGATGTGGGATATGTTATGCTGCAGGCTATCAATGCCCTTCAATACAGTAAAACCGACGACAGATTAACCCTGCAGGACTGGAAGTACTTCAGGGATATGCCGTTTGAAAATGATTATGGCGTTCAGTTCGCACACCGGATCATTGACGACGCCATAGAGCTCTATCCCAAAAGAAGAAAGGTTTATTAATATGGCCGGACAAGTCCGACAACGGTAATTTATGCCTACCAGAACTTTTGCCTTCGAGTCGTTAGGGCATTCCTGGCCTCCCCTGGCTATATATAATAAGCAGGGCACAAAATCAGTTCTCCAACCATAAGAGCGGATAGCGCATCACCAGGTTCCGCTGTACTTCATTCACCTCAGGGTCGGGTTCAAGCTGTTTCCACAAATCAATGTATGCCTGCTTTGAATAAGCAATGCCACCCAGCACAAGGACTGGATGCCTGACCGGCCAATCATCCCAATACAACACATCCTGCTCAAAAGGCCATAACGATTTATCTTTGATATAGGGGAACAGAAATTCGAGACCCTTTTTCAGTCCTCTTCCATCTTCCAGGGTAAATGCCCAAATGTCTTCTTCACCAGCCAGTGTAAGTATCTGTGCAAGGAAGGCCATGGCATCCAGGTTAAAAAGGGAATAGCCATAGGGTTTGGTCCTTTTAAGTTCCAGGGGAAAGCTTCCATCGGGCGCCATTTGTGCAGGAAGAAGATGCTCCTTGAATCTTTCTTTGCAAAAAGAAATCATCTCGTCATCACCAACCAACAAGGCATAGGCCGCAGCCTGCACCGCCCATGTGGTTCCATGGTTATTGGGATGAACCATCTCGGCTAATCCATACTCATGGGTGGAAATCCAGGTAAGCAAATCACGAAACCATTCTTTAATGGTTCGGATATCACTATTGTTTATTCCCGGCGCTCTAGCAATGATCTGCGCACAGCGGGCAGCTTCCACCAGGTGAAGGCCATCAATGATGCCAATACCACGCCCGGTGTACCGTCCCATGATTGCCTGCGCATAAAGCATGTGCGGGTTCATTTTTGTTGCCTCGTCAACAAACCAGGCCCTTAGGTGCTTCATGGCTTCTGCGGCGTATCTTTCATCTCCGTTTAGTAGCCATTTGCTTGTCATCGCGCCCACTATACGGCTCATCCGCACCATGGCACGGCGATGGGCAACAAAGTTATCCGGGTTGCTCAATCCATCGCGACGGATATAGGG
>PXAA01000141.1 GCA_003567205.1 Bacteroidales bacterium | reverse complement strand
TTTTTGTTTCAAAGATTACCCCCGGCTCGATTTTAAACCCGTCGACAATGTTTCGTTTGAGTGCCTCGGTTTGGCTTACAAGGCCATGGACAGGGACGGTAACATCCCTTGCGTGTTGAATGCTGCCAATGAAGTGGCTGTGTCGGCATTTCTGGATCAGGACCTGACTTTTTTACAGATTCCGGATATTATTCATAAATGCATGGAAGAAATAACATATATCGAAAGTCCCGACCTGAAAGACATCATCCAAACAGATCATAATACCAGGGAAAAAGCACAGGAAATGATCAAAACATTTTCCCCTAATAAACGTTAACCATTCAACCCAATAACACGTCAAATCATATTCCATGGAAATTCTGATTAAAACACTGCAATTCCTTCTGAGTTTATCTATCCTGATCATTATCCATGAATTCGGACATTTTCTTTTTGCCCGGATGTTTGGCATCAGGGTCGAAAAATTCTATCTCTTTTTCAACCCCTGGTTCTCTTTGTTTAAAATCAGGCGGGGCGACACCGTATACGGACTTGGCTGGTTGCCCCTGGGTGGTTATGTTAAGATATCAGGAATGATCGATGAATCCATGGACAGGGAACAGATGAAACAGCCCCCAAAATCATACGAGTTCCGGTCTAAACCTGCCTGGAAAAGGCTGCTTGTTATGGTCGGCGGCGTATTGTTCAATGTGATGCTTGCTGCCCTTATTTATGTATTTATGATGTTTTTTATCGGAGAGGAATACCTGCCGGTGAAAAACCTTAAGTACGGCATTGTGGCTGAGCCCCTGGGCAAGGAGATCGGGCTCAAAACCGGCGACCATATTATTGCCTTGAACGGAGAAGAGCCCGAAGACTGGATGTCGTTGTTAAGGGGATTTGCCAGGGGGGATGTTCAGGAAGTACGCGTCCGGCGGTCAGACAGCATTATCAATATACAGGTTCCGGAGGGGTTCTTCGGTAAAATAATCGCCAGTCGTGGCGATGATTTTCTTTCCATTCGCTTTCCATTTATTGTTCGTGATTTTCTGAATAATTCGGCAGCAAAACAAGCCGGTGTAAAAGTTGGGGACCACATCAAGGGGATCGGGGGTGTCGAAACCTGGTCGTTTGCAGAATTTGTACAAACCATTGGTCATTTTGCCGGCAAACAGACCACGCTGACTGTCGACAGAGCTGGTGAAACCCTTGAACTGGATATCAGCATACCTGAAGAAGGCCTTGTGGGCGCCTATATTAAAGATCCGATGCAGTTTTTCAGCACCGAACGCAGGGAATATTCCTTACTGGCTTCAATGCCGGCGGGAATTACCAGGGCTTATACCACCACCCGTGATTATTTCCGTGATCTTGGCCTGTTGTTCAGGCCTGAAGTAAGTGCCCGCGATAGCCTTGGCGGGTTTATCACCATTGGTGGGATCTTTTCTCCCACCTGGGATTGGGTTCATTTCTGGACCATGACGGCGTTTTTATCCATCATACTTGCAGTAATGAATATGCTCCCCATCCCCGCACTCGATGGCGGACATGTCATGTTTTTGCTTTATGAGATCATTGCGGGCAGAAAGCCACCGGAAAAATTCATGGAATATGCACAGATGGTTGGCATGCTCCTGTTGCTGTCATTAATTTTGCTGGTAAATCTCAATGATGTGCTTCGGTTGTTTAGATAATTAGTCCAACAGATATAATGCCTGAGATATTTCAAACCACCATATTGGGTTCTTCAGCAGCTGTTCCCACTTCCCTGAGGCACACCACTGCACAGGTTTTGCAGTATCATAACCAGCGTTTTTTGCTCGACTGTGCAGAGGGAACCCAGATGCAGATGCGCCGGTTTAAGATCCCCCTGATGAAGATCAACCACATCTTTATAAGTCATCTGCACGGAGATCATTTCCTGGGCCTGCCTGGTTTATTATTCACCTATCACCTTTTGGGCAGGGAAAAAGACATCCACATTTACTCCCCTCCCGGCATGGATGAGATTATCGGGGTACAATACCGGCTGGCCCAACTGCAGCCCTCCTATGCCATCCGCTTCCATGAACTACATCAGGGCAGGCAACGCATATACGACGACAAGCGGCTGTTTATTGAAACCATCGAAATGGATCACCGGATCCCCACATTCGGTTTTCTGATCCAGGAAAAAGAACGTGATCGCAACATACTGAAATCAAGCATCGACCGCTACAAAATACCCCGGGATCAAATGCCGGAAATAAAAAAAGGCAAGGACCTTATCACCCAAAACGGCCGGGTAATCCCCAACGAAAAAATCACCCGCACTGCAGATCAGCCACGCAGCTATGCTTTTTGCTCAGATACCCTGTATACCGAGCAGTTCATTGACCAAATCAGGGGAGCAGATCTGCTTTACCATGAAGCCACCTTTATGCAGGACAAAGCCGGCATAGCCAGGCAAAAAAACCACAGCACTACGGCAGAGGCCGCCACACTGGCCAAAAAAGCGGGTGTCAACAAACTGCTCATCGGACATTATTCGGCACGTTACAAGGAATTGCAGGCGTTCATGGAGGAGGCTATAAAGGTGTTTCCGAATACCATTCTGGCACAGGAAGGTGATGTAATTGATATCGGCCTTTCAGAAGAATAGTGCAAACAGTTCAGCAGGCAGTGCCCGCTGATGGCCCGGAACGATGGCATGCTCTTTTAACAGACGGAGTATAGCTGTGGCCTCATGCCTGTTTCCCGGCAAACTTTTCTCAAGCGATACCCATGAAGGCTGTAAATAACCTCCCGAAAAACTGGCCGAGCCGATATGGCCCTTTTTAACAAAAAGGGTCAAGCCGATATTTTTATTTCCGATACGGGCGCTTCCGAAAAAATGGTAGTCAGGCGAATAACCATAATTCCACTCCCATTGACCGTACTTTTCCCTGACAAGCAAACGCACAGCTTCTTCATCTTTTTCATCCAGAAAATATGTATCCTCAGTTGCAAAATAATCGTACAAATACCCACCAAGCATTTTCGCAAATTCTTCAAAGGCCGGGGCATTTTTTATCAATGCCGAAATATTTGTCACCCGGCTTCTGACCGACTGCACACTTTTGTCCACATAACGTCCGGATTCCATCCTGATGGCCTCATTAAGCATAGCCAGGTTTGCGTTGTACAAAAGGGTTCCATGGTGCAGGACCCGGTTTTTATAAACATGTTCTGCATTGCCTGAAATCTTCTGTCCATTTATCCGGATATCGTTTTTGCCTTCAAAACGTGCAGGCACTCCGGCCTTGTTCAGAAAATCAACGACCGGTGCCGTGCGTTTTCTGAAATCAACAAGTTTTCCAGGTTCACCATTCTGTATAAAGGTGAAGTTAAGGTTCCCGGGGCCATGAAACACAGTGCCTCCCCCCGAAAGTCTTCGCACCACCGGTATGTTCTGTGAATATACATATGGGTAGTTCACTTCGGCCAGGGCATTCTGGTGTTTACCAATCACGATGGACGGATCAGACCACCAAAGCATGACAAACTCATGCGTGAAATGCTTCAGCAGGTATTCTTCCAGGGCTATATTAAAGAAGGGATCCCTCCGGGAATGATGAAGCAGTTTCATAATTGTTCCTGCAAGTTTTCCAGTTGTGATTTAATCTTCCGGGGGATACATAAACCGGTACCGTGCAAAGTAAATAACAAATATAAAAAAAACCCTTTATCCTGCTGGTTTTTTTATCTTTGTCAGGTTTTCTGAAAATACCTATTGTATATCATTATGAATAAAATACCCAAACAATATTCACCCCGGAATACTGAAGCCAAATGGTACAATCATTGGATTGACAAAGGCTACTTCAGATCAGTTCCTGATGAACGCACTCCTTACTCCATGGTTATTCCCCCGCCAAACGTTACCGGCGTGTTGCATATGGGCCATATGCTGAACAATACCATACAGGATGTTCTGGTTCGGCGGGCCCGGATGCAGGGCTACAACACATGCTGGCTGCCGGGTACCGACCATGCTTCCATTGCCACCGAAGCAAAAGTGGTTGACAAACTCAAAAGCGAGGGCATTGACAAAAAGAAACTCAGCAGGGAGGAATTCCTGCAGCATGCCTGGGACTGGAAAGAAAAGCACGGTGGCATCATCCTTGAACAACTAAAAAAACTGGGGGCGTCCTGCGACTGGGAACGAACCTGTTTTACCATGGACGACACACTGAGTAAATCCGTTATCCGGGTATTTATAGAATTATACAAAAAGGGGTTGATATACAGGGGTGTGCGCATGGTCAACTGGGATCCAAAGGCCCTTACTGCCCTGTCGGACGAAGAGGTGGTGCACAAAGAAGTCCGTTCAAAGTTCTATTATATCCGCTACCGGATCCAGGACAGTGATGAATTTGTAACCATAGCCACCACACGGCCCGAAACCATTCTAGGTGATACCGCCATATGTATTCATCCCGAAGATACACGCTACAAACAACTGATTGGCAAAAAAGCACTGGTCCCACTGATCAACAGGCCCATCCCCTTTATCCTGGATGAGTACGTCGACAGGGAATTGGGCACTGGTGCTTTGAAGGTCACCCCCGCCCACGATATCAACGATTACAACCTGGGGCTTAAGCATAATCTTCCTTCTATCGACATTTTTAATGACAACGGCAGCCTGAATGAGAAAGCAGAAATACATGTCGGGGAAGATCGTTTTGTTGCCCGCGAAAAGATCAGCCTTGAATTAGAAGATAAAGGTCATCTTGTAAAGGTAGAGGAGATCACCAACAACATTGGCTATTCGGAGCGGACCGATGAGGTCATAGAGCCCAAATTATCGCTGCAGTGGTTCCTTACAATGGATGCACTGGCAAAACCCGCCCTGGATGTGGTCATGGACGACACCATACGTTTTTATCCGCCCAAATTTAAAAACATATATAAACACTGGATGGAGAACGTGCGCGACTGGTGTATCAGCCGGCAATTGTGGTGGGGACATCGCATACCTGCATATTATCTGCCGGATGGCCGGTTTGTTGTAGCCCAAAGCCGCGATGAAGCGCTTATTATCGCCAGGCAGCAGTATGACCAAAAGCTCAGGGATGAGGATCTTAAACAGGACGAAGATGTCCTTGATACCTGGTTTTCATCCTGGCTGTGGCCAATTTCTGTATTTGACGGGATCAACAAGCCAGAAAATAAAGAAATCAGATATTATTATCCCCCCAATGACCTGGTAACCGCCCCCGAAATCCTGTTTTTCTGGGTCTCACGGATGATCATGGCCGGATTGGCTTTCCGGAATGAAATTCCGTTTAAAAATGTCTATCTCCATGGCATTGTACGCGACAAGCAAGGCAGAAAAATGTCAAAATCGCTTGGCAACTCGCCGGATCCCATTGTACTGATGGACAATTACGGAGCTGACGGTGTCAGGGTGGGAATGCTGCTATGTTCACCTGCAGGAAATGACCTGTTGTTTGACGAATCGCTTTGCGAACAGGGCCGGAACTTCTGCAACAAAATCTGGAATGCATTCCGGCTTACACAAAGTTGGGAGGTTGACCATGACCTTGGACAGACAATTGAAGCCAACACTGCCATTCGCTGGTTTGAGGCAAACCTGAACAAGGCGCTGGCAACCATCGAAGACCATTTTAAAAAATACCGTATTGCCGATGCGTTGATGACGGTTTACCGGTTGATTTGGGATGATTTCTGTTCCTGGTACCTGGAGATGGTCAAACCCGATTACCAGAAACCCATAGATGCCGCCACATACAATACCACCATTGACTTTTTGAACATCCTGGTGCGGATCCTGCATCCTTTCATGCCGTTTATTTCAGAAGAAATTTACCAGCAGATTAAAGGGAGCGAGGATGCCAAAAGCATTACCGTTGCTGCTATGCCTAAGGCCCAACAGTTCGATAAGGAGATGAATGAAAAATTCAGTTTTGCCCGTCAGGTCATCATGGCCATCCGAAATATGCGCCAGGAGAAAAATATCCCACCCAAAGAGCCACTGGAGCTTTTCATTAAAAAGAACAATGACGAATCACCCGACATCACCTTCGATGGCATTGTACAAAAATTGTGTAATCTCAGCCACCTGGGTTATGTAAAAACCAAACCCGAAGGAAGCCATTCTGTCATCGTCAAGTCAACAGAGCTTTTAATCCCCCTTGACCAGCATGTGAATACAGAAGAAGAAATTAAGCAACTCGAGGCTGAGTTAAGATACCAGGAGGGTTTTTTGCGCAGCATCGAAAAGAAATTATCGAACGAGCGATTCGTGAGCAATGCACCCGAAAAAGTGGTTGCCCTGGAGAAAAAGAAACGCAAAGACGCGCAGGCAAAGATTGGTGTGATCAGGGAGCAGCTGCAGAAGCTGAAGAGCAAAGATTGAAGAGCCAGTAAAACCGCCCCCTGCGAGGCTGAGGGATGAAGTTTTTTAACGAAGTTTGATGAAGCGGTGACTCGAAACATGGGTTTGGCCGCTTGCCTTCAGAATATATACCCCTTGTTCCAAATGTGCGTATAAGGGCAAGAGTGCCAAGCGGTGTTCCCCTTCCGGCAACCGTCCTTCAAACAACACGCCCGCTAGTCTACCCTGCAGATCGTACACAGCAAGTTTAATTGTTTCCGGCTGTTCCAGTTTTATAAGCACTTGGGTAAATGCTTCCACCGGATTGGGATACACACGCAATGACATACCGTCCCAGTTCAGTTGCGCGATAAAGGTGGGGTCGGAAAACACCGCAATGATTTCCATGTCATCCCCCACAACCAATACCATCTCTGCCTCATAAAAAGCCTCTCCGTTGATCAGCCATTTTTCGAATTCCCAAGTGGGTGCTGGTTCTGCATAAAGAAAAATACGGGCTCCCTGGTTAAACAATTCAGTTCCCTCGAATGGTTGTATTGTGCCCGCACCTTCCTTTGACATCGAAACAGATACAATCTGGCCGGACACATCATCACCCATTGCCACATTCAAACGGGTGGTTTCATAATTGACGACCCCAACCCCTTCAATACTTATTGTTGCATAATCATCAGCGGAAAACGTGAAGTCGTATATACCTTCAAGCAGTGGGCGGTTGTAATTGCCCAAGGGCATGGTGGTATGCACCTCCGAATTATTGCTGTCATAGCCGGGGAGAGATATTTCCGCAAAAAGGGGCTCTCCGGTTTCGTTGTCATATACAAGTCCGTGTACACCATAGGTGGACTGGCGTATATAGTTCAACAGCGAACGATAATTGTATTCCCAATGGGCCGGGAGCAATGCGGGATTCAGCATTTTTTGATTGCTTAATTCAAGGGTAAACTCACGGCAGCTTTTATAATAATTAAAATAATCCTGGCGGCTGCCATAAACGACATACCAATCGCCACCGTGGGTCACACCGTCGCCCATGCCTGTCATATATCCGGGCGGGCTGTATACATGGACTGTGTCAACATATTCATACATCACAAATTCCCACCAGTTGTGATCAGCATGCAGGTTCTGAGATGAAGTCCAGGAGTCGAAGGGAAAGTTCACCAGTTCAATACCCCCGTGCATATTGGCCGACATGATGAAATTCATGGTGTCGGTAAAACTGATCATGGCAGTGGTTTCCGGTTGTTGTTCATGCCAGGGGTCATTAACCGGGTTGGGATAATTGCGGTTCAGGTCAACCCCGTTTGCATTGCCCCGGGTGGCTCCGGAAATGGTTGAGTTATCATTCCGGTAAGTACCATCGGGGTTTTCAATGGGGCATATCCATATTTCCGCATGATTCATCAACCGGGTAATGGCATCGTTTTGGCCATAATTGGAAATCAGGTGGTGTATCAGGCGCAGTGACAAAATAAACCCGGCAATTTCGTCGCCGTGCATGGTGGAGGTATACATAAACTGTGGCACAGCCCTTGTGTGTAGCACCTGTGGTGATATTTTAGCAAACAACAGGTCACGGCCCATGACCGTTTCTCCGATCTTTATGATCTCAACCCGTTCCGGATAATCCTGCTCAAACTGATACATCAGGGCCACATAAGCTTCATAGGTCGGATAAAAGTCCCAGCTTTCGGTAAGGTCTTTGTTTTGTAACTCTTCCCAGCCCTTCATATTCAGGTCAAAATCCACATCGCCCGGGTGGATATGCACAAAATAAGAGATGCCTGTTTGCAGGAATGAAGAAAAGCCTTCCTGGTTGGCATAGGCATACACCCTGCCATCAACAATCCGATCCACAGATATCCGCTTGGCCAGGCTTATAAAATGATCTGTTGCGGGCATTGAAAAAGAAAAATACACCTCTCCTTTTTCCTGCAGATATTCACTGGCGGATTTCTCAGTTAAAGGATTGTTTGCCGGAATCTTATTCGGAATAATGCCCTGGAAAACAAAAAATAGCAGCAAAAAGACTTGTGCAGCTGTTTTATTACTCATTAATGGCATACATTTGTTCAAGCAGGCCTGACATGTGGTTCTGGAGGGCCTTGTTTATTTTTACAAGCGGAAGCCTTACCACATTGTTGCATAATCCCATCATGGCCAGTATGGCTTTAACTCCTGAGGGGCTTCCATCTGCATAAATGGCCTGCACAATATCCAATAGCTTTAGGTGAATCTTTCGTGCCTCCCCGAACTTGTTTTCAAGGCAATATTTGACCATAGCAGAAAATTCAGCCGGAAAAGCATTGGCAATGACAGATATTACCCCATCGCCGCCCAAAGCCATAAAGGGCAAGGTCAGTTCATCATTTCCAGAAATGACCAAAAATCCTTCGGGCTTGTTTTTGATAATACGGGCACATTGTTCCAGGTCCTTTGAAGCTTCTTTAACGGCAATCACATTAGGTATTTCAGAAGCGATGCGCAGGGTGGTGTCTGAATCAATATTTGAGCTTGTCCGTCCGGGCACATTGTAAATGATAACAGGCACAGGGCATGCCCCACCTATTTCCTTGTAATGATAAAAGATGCCTTTGGGTTGGGGTTTATTATAATAAGGACTAACCGAAAGCACGGCATCTATCCCGTCAAAAGATGTGTGCTGGATGGTGTCAATAATTTCGCGGGTGTTGTTTCCGCCGATGCCAATAACCACCGGCAATCGATTATTCACCACCTCAATGGCAAAGTGGACCACCGCATTCCGTTCATCAGGGCTCAGGGTTACCGCCTCCCCTGTAGTGCCAAGGAATACAATATAATTTACCCCGCTGTTGATCTGGTATTCAATGATTTTTTCAAATGATTTAAAATCAATATTCCCTTCCTTATGAAAAGGGGTCACGATGGCCGTTCCTGTACATTTAAATTGCTCAATCATTTGGTGTTGGTGTTTTGATAATTTTTAAATAATGGATCGCATGTTTTGCCAGTTCTTCGCCCGGACATTGGTCATCCACTTTTATGATCAGGTCATATATCGCATTATAATCCGGATGATGTGCCCCCACTTTATATTTTGCCCTGGATGCAGCAGCCATTTGCTTCATTGGCCAGGCAGCCCGGGATGATATATCCAGAAGGATATCATATTCTTTTATCAGCATATCTTTTAAATACATGGGCCTGGGTCGTAAATTCCATCTGAAATCTTTTTTGCAGAATACGTTCAGATGCATTGGCAGTTTACCATCCTGTGGTATGGAAGCGATGTTGATAAAGCCTGCGTCATGCACCTTCTTGCCATCCGATTTAAGTTGACCGATGAGCCGGACAATAAAATGGTCGGTTGCATCTGGCGGCATATCATAAAACAAAACCATGGTCCTGGCCTGGTCATAACCCATTACTTGCCGGTTTACCCGGGGCAATTTCAGGGAGCGGCGCAACAAACCAAGCCTGATCCTGTATTTGATTTTTTTAAATATTGCCATACCTATTTCTTTTCCCAGGCCTGCATTATCTCACCGATATAAAACCTGTGGTAGTCCTTTGCAGGATAGACCTTCTCAATGTCAAAGATCTGAAAAAACGAGGGATCAATGTCATCAAAATATATCTTCCGGCATTCCAACAGAAGCCTTGCTTCACTGAACCCAACTGCTCCGTTGGTTGTTTGCACAGGATCCAGACCTTCGATATTCATTTTGTTCAGGTCCCTGCCCGAGGTAGTCCCGCAAAGGTTCAGCAACTCCCGGTGTTTTTCCTCAAAAAATGAAACCGTAAAAAAAGCATGTTTCTCCATGAATTCATACGTATACCGCTGGGGCCTGATGAATGTAATGATGATTGGCTTACGCCACAGGATACCTGCTGTACCCCAGCTTGCCGTCATCATATTGTAGTGATCTGTTGTGCCGGCTGTAATCAGCATCCAGTCTTTTCCAATCAGTTTGAATACATTGTCATGAATGTCTTCTGTGTGAATCTTTTTAAATATATCATCCATTTTATCGATATTTCCGGGTAATAAAATCAAGCGCAATTTACTAAAAAAAGGCCAAACCAAAACCGGCACTGATAAACTAACAGAGGAATATCAATAAGCCGTTCATAAACCGCAAAACGGTATATTTGCACATGATATCTGGTAATATGACAACCCGCCCGGCAAAAAAGGAGATAAAAAAATGGAAGTGACCATCCTGGGTACCGGGACATCACAAGGGGTCCCGGTAGTAGGCTGTGAATGCCGTGTATGCAAAAGCAAAGACCCCCGCGATATAAGGCTGCGAACGGCCGCCATGATCCGGTATAAAGACACCTGTATTGTTATCGATGCAGGACCGGATTTTCGCCAACAGATGCTGAATGCACAGGTAAAAAAACTGGATGCGGTGGTCATTACCCACAACCATAAAGACCATACCGGTGGCCTGGATGATGTCAGGGCATTTAACTGGATACAGAAAAAGCCCATGGACATCTATGCCCGCGATACTGTATTGGAAAGCGTTCAAAAAGAGTTTTCCTATGCCTTTGATGATAACAAATACCCGGGTGTTCCTGATATTCAATTGCACAAAATAGACGGTGTCCCTTTTGCTATTGGCGACATCCCGTTGGTGCCCATCAGTGCCCTGCACCATCAAATGCCGGTATATGGTTTCCGGACCGGTGATTTTTCCTACCTGACAGATGCTAACTTTATTGAAGATAAAGAACTGGATAAAATGAAAGGTTCTAAGGTTATAGTCCTCAACGCACTGAGAAAAGAAAAACACATATCGCATTTTAGCCTGGACGAAGCCATTGACATTCTACAATACCTGAAACCTGAAAAAGGATATATCACCCATATCAGTCACCAGATGGGCCTGCGGTCAGAAATTGAAAAAAACATGCCAGCCGGCTTATCCCTTGCCCATGACGGGTTACGCCTGCTGATATAGGTTGAAATACAAAATTTCAAAAAGAAAAACCATAGCCCAGGCCCCACTCCACATAGTCTGCCCTGCCATCGTGAGCCTTCAGGGCCAGATGGGCCAGAATGCCGGACCTGGTTAGATACCTTAATCCGACACGACTGTAAATCGATGCCAAGGGATCATATCCATAGTACAGATAGGTGCCAAGGTTGAGGATTATGGATAGCCGGTTAAACACAATATCGTTCGAAATAAAGCCACCAGCCCGCACATAATCCATAAATCCATCGATGTCATTTGTAAGGCTGACCTGCTCCCTGGCGTGATCATCATAAAAAAGGTCCAGGCCCACCCCCCAGCGCATGCGCAAACCCTTGTTGATGGTTGTGTTAACAGAAATAGTCCTTGCCCTGTAGACCGGATCATCAATTTCGCGTTGCATCTGGCCAATAGAATAGGTAATGAACAGATTCTGCGTAGCCCGCGGGTTATGCATATGAGGATCGCCGGTTGCGTATTTGCCGGGATTGCCATAATCAAGCATGAAGCGTAAACCAATATTGACATCATACAGGTTCAGGCCTCTGTTTGGTTTGCGGGCAGCCCCGTTCGAAAAATGGGTAAATGCAATACCAGGTGATATTTCCAGATTGTTGCCCAGATAGAACAACCAGGCATAATTCAAATTAAAATGCAGGTTCCAGGGTGTGCCAATGAAACGGTTTTCAGGATTTTCTATGGGGTCATAATAGGTGTCGAAATGAGACAAACCTGCTGAGAGTTTAAGCCTGCGTTTCTGGAATCCCGGCTGCCCCAACGGAATTTCTATAAAAACAAAGCCTGACCGCGCTATTCCCAGGACCTGCGGATTTCCCAAATCAAAATAAGAAAAGCCGATACCATATGCGGGCATATTGTACAACCCGTGCCAGTATTCATTGCCCGATGTTCTCAAACCCAGATTTAATTCAAAAGACTTCACCGGGCTTTGCGCGTGGACCTCAAGGTCGGGCCGGTGGGGCCAGATATACTGGAAATGGTATTGCCCCCCAAAAAATACAAGTTTGTGATTCCCCTCAGCATGCGTCTGTAGTGCAATAAGGCACAACGCAGCCAATAAGAAAAAACACCTGTATTTTCGTATGATGCCAGAAATCATGTTATGTATCGGTTTTCTCCTGCCTGATCCTTACATTTTTCAACACCAGGTGGTTTAACGGATTATTTCCCATGTTTTCCACATAGCGGTGCACAAAACGCATCGACTGGTCATAATACAGAAAAACCTTGGGGGCTTCTGCAATGATGATGCTGTCCATTGCCAGATACATGGCATGCCGCTTGCTGCCATCGGTTTCTGTCAGGGCGTTTTCGTATAGCCGGTCGAATTCATTATTTTTAAAATGGGTATAATTGGGACCTGCCGGGGCTTTGTTCTCACTGTAAAAAAGTGCAAGGTAGTTTTCGGCATCAGGATAATCGGCAATCCAAGACCCCCTGAATAACGTGGCTTCCGCATTGGCCATCATTTCCCGGAGGGTGGCCGGTGGCATCACGTCTATATCGATACGTATGCCGATGCGGGCCAATTCAAACTGAATGTATTGTGCAATGTCCTGATATGCCTGGTTGGTGCGCAATGTGATAACAGGCAGACCTCCCCCCCGGGGATATCCGGCTTCCTCCAGCAGCTGACTGGCTTTTTCCGGATTATAGGAATAGCCACCTGAATTTTCATAAAAACCGGGCATACCGACAGGTACAAATCCTGCATGTGCCGGGGTGCCTATGTTATTGCGCATAAAAGCGATCATTTTTTCCCTGTCGAAGCCATAATTGATGGCTTGCCTTACCTTGCGATCAAGTAAAGGCCAATCGTTTGGCAGGTTCTGGTCCGAAACAAGCATGCCCAGATATTCTGAGTTGAGAAAGGGCATTGTGATCATTTCCAGCCGGTCCTTATAATGTTCCTGCAGTTCGCCTGCAGGCGTAAGCAATTCATCCTGATAACTGGCATCCACCCTGGTCAGCAGATCGAGGTTGCCTTTAACAAATTCAAGAAAAGCTGTTTGCCTGTCGATGATAAAACTAATGGAAACAGCATCCAGGTAAGGCAGCCTGTTACCATCTTCAAACTCAAAATAGTGCTCGTTTTTCCGGTACACCATTTTGACGCCCTCCTTCCAATATGCAAAACGGAAAGGTCCGGTCCCGACCGGGTTCCTGCGAAAATCCCTGCCATATTTTTCAACGGCTTCATAAGGGATCATAGCGCAATACTGCATGCTGAGCAATCCCAGGAAAGGCGGAAAAGCTTGCTGCAGATTTACAACAAAGGTGGTATCGTTGGGAGCAGTCGCATCCAGGCTGCCATCCGGCTGGCGCGCCACCTGGTTCAACACCCAGGCCCCGGGCGCATTCAGGCCGGGATCCAATAAGCGCGAAAGACTGTACACCATGTCAGCGGCCACTGCCCGTCGCCCCTTACCATCAGGAAAACAAATGTTGTCATGAAAATAAACATCGTTTCGCAAATAAAATGTATAGGTAAGCCCATCATCCGATATCACCCACGATTTGGCCAGTGCAGGACGAATATCCAGTTTTTCATCCAATTGGACCAGACTGTTATACAGCTGCGATACAGCCCATATATTGGCCTGGTTGCGGGCAAATGCAGGGTCAAGGGAAGTGATGTTCTGATCCTCATTGTAACGCAACACGCTCAGTGCGTCATGGTTGTCCATTGCCCCGCCGCAAGAGCCAAGTACAATAACTGAAACGGCAAAAGCGATACGCTGCCAGTTTCCGTAAAACACATTTTGCTGCATTGTGTTGAATTGCATTACCTGTTTATTTTTTAAAATCCTGGCTTATTTCCTTATCGCCCATCATTGTGGGGATAACCCCTTCATGCAAGGCAATTAATGCCTCTATTGAACCAAAATTCTCGCCATCTATTGTTGCATGCCGTCCAATAACCTCTCCCAGGAGAGAAAAAGCAACATCTGTCTGTGCAAGTAATTCCGCCAGGGCTCCTTCATTTTCGGGAGCTACACTGACCACCACACGGCTTTGCGACTCACCAAACAGGAAGGCGTCTTTGCGTATTTCATGATCACTATCAATCCGGAATCCCAAACCGGAAACACTTGCTGACTCGAACAAACTAACAAACAGCCCGCCATCCGATATATCATGTGCTGACCGGATTATTCCATTCCTGATAAGCTGTCCAACCACCTGCTGGACCCGGAACTCCTCTTCCAGGTCGAAATACGGGGGCGGTGACAATTTTATACCATGGTAATTGTATAAGTACTCAGAACAATTGATGTCGTTGCGTGACTGTCCGATCAGGTAAATCAGGTCTCCCTCCTGCCGGAAGCCAATGCCTGTGAGGTGCTTTTTGTTTTGCAGCAAGCCGAGCATACCAATGACCGGGGTTGGAAACACCGGTTCGGTTTTATTGCCTGAACTGGCCTGATTATAAAAGCTCACATTCCCCCCGGTCACCGGAGTATTAAATTTTTTGCATGCATTCGACATGCCTTTAACAGACCCCACAAACTGCCAATACACCTCAGGATTGTATGGGTTGCCAAAATTAAGGCAGTTGGTAATGGCCAGGGGCTCACCCCCGCTGCAAACGATATTCCGCGCACTTTCGGATACGGCGATGGCACAGCCCACCTCGGGGTCAGCAAATACATAGCGTGGATTACAATCCACAGTAAGCGCCAGGGCTTTTTCTGTCCCTTTCAGGTTTACCACTCCTGCATCTGCAATATTATTCGTGCTCATATTCTTGGTTCCCACCATGGTATCATACTGATCGATCACCCATTTTTTTGATGCGATATTGTGCGAACCAAGCAGAAAACGAGCCACAGCAGTCAGATCACCAGGAACTTCCACCTGATCAATCCGGAAATCATCTTTTTGTTTGTAGTAAGCAGGTTCACGGTATTCACGTTCATAGACAGGGGCTCCACCACCCAGGACAAGGCTGTCGGCAGGAACTTCTGCCACCAATTCCCCATGAAAATAATATTTCAGAATATCCCCTTCAATCACTTCCCCGATCTGCACACAATTCAGGTCCCACTTTTCAAAAACAGCCTTTACTTCTGTTTCACGGCCTTTATCCACCACCACCAGCATCCGTTCCTGCGATTCACTGAGCAGTATTTCAAAGGGTTGCATGTTCTTTTGACGCATGGGCACCCTGTTTAAATGGATGATCATACCGTGCTTGCCTTTGGCCGACATCTCGGAGGTTGAACAGGTGATGCCCGCAGCCCCCATATCCTGCATTCCCACAACAGCCCCGGTTTTGATTACCTCAAGTGTGGCCTCCAGGAGCAGTTTTTCCTGGAAAGGGTCCCCTACCTGAACCGCGGGGATTTTATCGGCCGAAGCCTCGGAAATGTCTTCGGAAGCAAAAGTCGCCCCATGAATGCCGTCCTTTCCTGTGGAAGAACCCACAATGAATACAGGATTACCCTTGCCGTAGGAAGTGGCCGAAGTGGTGTTGCCCTTTTTGACCACACCAACCGACATTGCATTTACCAGGGGATTGGTAGTATAGCAATTATCAAAGAAGACTTCACCGGCCACTACGGGCACACCAAAGGCATTTCCGTAATCCCCGATACCCTTCACCACACCCTTCAGCAGCCATTTGGTCCTCTCCAGTGTTGGATTTCCAAAACGCAGGGAGTTGAGTTGTGCAACAGGCCGGGCACCCATTGTAAATATGTCGCGGTTGATGCCGCCTACACCCGTGGCTGCCCCCTGGTATGGTTCCAGGGCTGAAGGATGGTTGTGTGATTCTATTTTGAATGCACAGGCGAGTCCGTCACCAAGGTCTACCAATCCGGCATTCTCCTCGCCTGCTTCTGCCAAAAGGTGCTCTCCTTTGCGCGGCAGGGTTTTTAACCATTTAATGGAATTCTTATAGGAACAATGCTCCGACCACATTACGGAATAAATGCTGAGCTCAGTAAAATTTGGTGTCCGGCCCAGGTATTTTTTTATTTGCTCATACTCTTCGGGCAGCAAGCCCAATTCTTCTGCCACATCCAAAGAAGCGGGCTGGTTATATATTGAATTATCCATATAGTTATAATAGTCTGTAAATATATCTATGGACAAAAATACGTAACAAAGTCAATCCAAAAAAGATTTCTTTAATTTTAAGCCTGAATTTGTTGTATCAAAAAACAATACATCATGTCAAAAACCATATTTATTACCGGTGCAAGCAGTGGCATCGGAGAGGCATGTGCAGAAAAATTTGCCTCCACCAAAAACCAGTTGATTATCTGCGGACGCAGAGAAGAAAAAATCCATGCACTTCGCAAGCGGCTGGAGACGCAATATGGCATTGCGGTACTTGGCCTCATATTGGATGTACGCGATAAGGAGGCAGTACATAATGCCATCAAAAAGCTGCCTTATCACTGGAAGAAGGTGGATGTTTTGATAAACAATGCAGGGCTTGCAAAGGGTTTATCAGGCATTGACCAGGGCAATAGTGTCGACTGGGAACAAATGATCGACACCAACATCAAGGGCCTTTTATATGTCAGCCAGGCAGTGATCCCCCTGATGAAAAAGAACAACAGTGGACATATCATTAATATTGGCTCCATTGCGGGTGTGGAAACCTATCCTAAAGGGAATGTATATTGTGCCACCAAACATGCGGTCGCCTCTTTGACAAGGGGCATGCGAATGGACTTGTTGCCCCAGGGCATCAAGGTCAGCCAGGTCAGCCCTGGTGCGACCGAAACCGAATTCTCTATTGTGCGGTTTGATGGAGATAAGCAAAAAGCAAAAGATGTGTATAAGGGATACAAACCCCTTACAGCCATGGATGTAGCCGAAGTAATATATTTTGTGGCCAGTCTGCCACCACATGTAAATGTGAACGATCTGTTACTTATGCCAACGGCTCAGGCCTCTGCCACAGTATTCCACAAGAACAATTCCTGATTAACCCGCAAAACATATCAATCGGGCATTAATTTGTATCTTTGTACAGACACATAAGTTTCATCTTACGTGACAATGAAAAAACTGCATAAGCTTGTCATAACCTCCTATATCGGTCCATTTGTTGTGACCTTTTTCATAGCCCTCTTTGTATTGCTGATGCAGTTTCTTTGGAAATACATCGATGACCTGGTGGGGAAAGGGCTGGAGTGGTACGTGATTGCCGAACTCTTGTTTTATGCCTCAGCCACCTTTGTACCCCTGGCGCTTCCACTGGCGGTGTTGTTATCATCCATTATGACCATGGGCAAAATGGGAGAACACTATGAACTGGTCGCTTTTAAATCGGCAGGCATTTCCATTCGCCGCATCATGTGGCCTATGGTGATGATCTCCTTAATCCTTGTTTTGGGGGCTTTCTATTTTTCCAACAACGTGCTGCCTGTCGCCAACCTGAAAAGCTTATCACTGTTATACGATGTCAGGCAGCAACGGCCGGCTTTCAATATTACAGAAGGTATTTATTATCATGGTATTGACAATTTCGTAATCCGGGTAGATGAAAAAGACAACGGCGGACAGACGTTGCGCGGGGTAAAGATCTATGACCATTCTGAAAGGGGAGGCAACACCAACCTGACACTTGCTGAATGGGGCACAATGGCTTTTACACCCGACAAACGTTATCTGGTACTGTCGCTGCATAACGGTACCAACTACAAAGAGGCCGGCGACGGAAACCTTCTGCAACCCGACAGGCCTTTTCAGCGAACCCACTTTGATAAACAAATACGGAAATTCGATCTGAGCATGTTTGACCTGGAGCGTACCGACGAAGAACTGTTTAAGGGCAATTTCCGCATGTTGAACATCGGGCAACTGATCTATTTCGAAGATTCCCTCTCGGCTGAGTTGAACAAAAGGAAAGATTCATATGTCAGCGCATACCGGCGTCGGTTTAATCATTTTCCGGATACAGCCTCTGATGAATTTAAAGAAATTGCTGAAGAAGATTTGCGCCGTGTTGATATAGAACATATCCGTTCAGTCAAGATTAATGAACGCCTGGTTATAAACAGTGCCATGGACATGATACGCACAAACAGGGAGAACGGCAATCGGGCACACCAGGAGTTCAGGGACCGGAAAAGAACCCTGGCCAGATATCAGATAGAGTTCCACCGGAAGTTCACCCTTTCTTTTGCATGTGTGGTGCTTTTTTTGATCGGAGCGCCGCTGGGTGCAATTATCCGTAAGGGAGGCTTTGGTTTGCCCCTGGTAATTTCCGTATTGTTGTTTGTTGTTTTTCATGTAATCTCCATTATGGGCGAAAAATTTGTCCGGGAAGGTGTGCTGGAGGCACATCAGGGCATGTGGATCTCTTCCATCATCCTGCTCCCCATAGGTATTATATTGACCATTAAGGCAACTACAGACTCCTCCCTGCTCGACACCGACAGCTACCTTGAGAAACTGGAAAAAATCTTTGTATATATTCGCAAACCGAAAATAAAATCATCTGCTTAAACATTATGCGTATCCTGCAATTATGTCACAAGCCCCCTTATCCCCCCGACGACGGTGGATCCATTGCCATGAACCAGATTACCAGCGGCCTCCTGGACCGTGACGTAGAGGTAAAAGTAATGGCCCTGGCACCCACGGGTACACAAGGAAAATTAGAGAACATTCCCCGTGAGTATATCCGGAAAACACAATTTGAATCCTTTCCGATCGACACCAAAGTAAAACCACTTCCAGCCCTCTTAAACCTGTTTACCCGCGAGTCATACAATATTTCTCGTTTTTATTGTAAAAAATTTTCAGAACGGCTGGGCACGGTTCTCAGTGAAGACACATTTGATATTATACAATTAGAGGGTTTATACCTGGCGCCATATATTCCTGTGATCAGGCAACATACCGGCACTTCGGTACTGTTTCGCTCACACAATATCGAACACTTTATTTGGGAACGCATGGCCAAAGCCACAATAAATCCATTGAAAAAATTGTATTTGAAAATGCTCGCTGCACGCCTGAAAGCCTTTGAAATGAAAACGGTCCACCGTGTAGATGGCTTGCTTGCCATATCACCCGTTGACCTGAGATTCTTTGAAAAAAACGGCTTTGCCCAGCCGGCGGTTACCATTCCAGTTGGTATGGATGCAGGTTCCCGAAAAAAAACGGAAGTCATTAAGAAAAACACCGTATTTCATATTGGGAGCATGGACTGGCGACCCAACCAGGAAGGCCTGCAATGGTTTCTGGAGACCATTTGGCCCCTGGTGGTAAAAAAGAATCCTGAATTGCATTTTGTACTTGCCGGCAAAAGTATTCCTGACGCGTTTTATCATTACCAGGGGAAACATGTCACAGTAGCGGGTGAGGTTCCCGATGCCCTTGAATTTATGCAGTCGAATCAGTTGATGGTGGTTCCCCTGCGTTCAGGCGGTGGAATGCGCGTCAAAATCATTGAAGGCATGGCTGCCGGGAAAGCCATTGTTTCAACCAGTATAGGTGCCGAAGGCATCGATTGCACGCATGGCGAAAACATTCTCCTGGCTGACACACCCATGGAAATGGCCGATGCCATTTTATTTTGTTTTTCAAACCAGGAAGCTATGAAAGAAATCGAGAACAAGGCCCGCAGTTTCGCCATCGAAAAGCACTCCATGAAGCCAATCATTGATAAACTACTGGGCTTCTACCAAAGGTTTTATACCAGTGAATGATTATAATTAATACCTTTGCCCGGTATTGACGGAATCTGTTTAACTTACCGGCTTTGCTTGCCGGTTTGAAACCTCCAGGGTTTGAGAAAGACAATTTTCATTATCCTTTCACGGATACCATACCCCCTTGAAAAGGGTGATAAACTCCGCGCATTTTATCAGATTCGCGAGCTGTCGAAGCATCACAACCTGATTATCTGTGCCCTGACTGACAACCCCCCACATCCGGAGGCCAGCGATATTCTGAAAACCTATTCAAAATCCCTGTATTTTTTCCGGCTTCGCAAAGCAAGGATATTCATGCGCTTGATTCAATCGGTGTTTTCATGCAAGCCCTTCCAGGTGGCTTATTTCTATAACAAGCGCATCCACCATAAGATCCGGAACCTCATTGCATACCATCAGCCCCACCATATCTATTGCCAGCTTATCCGCACATCTGAATACGTGCGTGATGCCATGATTGATAAAACCATCGACTACCAGGATGTTTTTTCAGCGGGGCTTAAACGCAGGGTAAGCATTGCCCCGTGGTATATGAAGCCTGTGCTCAATACAGAATATAAGCGGGTAAGACGCTATGAAAACACGGTTTTTGACCGGTTTGACAAAAAGACCATCATTTCAGCGCCAGACAGGGATTTGATTCCCCACGAAAAACGCGAAGAAATCATTGTGGTGCCCAATGGCGTTGACACGGATTATTTCAAACCCGTTCATATGGACAAGGCTTTTGACATTGTTTTTACCGGCAACATGGCATACCCCCCAAACATCAACGGAGCAGAGTACCTTGTCCGGAAAATCATGCCCAGAGTATGGAAGATGTTTCCTGAAGCCCGGGTGGCCATTGCCGGTGCCACACCATCCCCGGCCGTCAAATCGCTGGCGACAGATAAAGTTGTTGTTACCGGCTGGGTCGAAGACATCCGTAAGTATTATGCCCAGTCGCACATTTTCGTAGCCCCTATGCAAATTGGCACAGGTTTGCAAAACAAAGTATTGGAAGCTATGGCCATGCAGCTTCCCTGCATCTCATCTCCCCTGGCAAACAAAGCCCTGAAAGCCCGTCCAGGAATAGAGATTTTGATTGGCAGAAATGCTGAGGAGTATGCGGAACATATATTATCTTTGCTGAATGATATGGATTTACACAAGAGCATCAGTGAACATGGCCATCAATTTGTCTTGAAGAACTTTAACTGGGAAAGTACCTCTAAAATATTGGAAGCTGTAATTACCGGCCAGGATTTTTGACTTATAATAATGCAAAAAAAGTTTCATAAAATAGAAGAAGCCATTGCCGAGATAGGCAAAGGAAAAGTGGTGATCGTTGTGGACGATGAGGATCGGGAAAATGAGGGAGATTTTATTGCCGCCGGTGAAACCATTACCCCGGAAATTATCAACTTTATGGCCACCCATGGCCGCGGGCTTATCTGTGCACCCATAACCAGGCAGCGTTGTGAGCAACTTGATCTGGACCTGATGGTACCAAAGAACACTGCATTGCACGAAACCCCTTTTACCGTATCGGTAGACCTGATAGGCAAAGGATGCACTACGGGCATATCTGCCGCCGACCGTGCCAAGACAGTCAAAGCCCTGGCAGACCCGAACACCAAGCCCCCGGACCTTGCCCGCCCGGGACATATCTTTCCCCTTCGTGCAAGGGAGGGAGGCGTATTACAAAGGGCCGGACATACCGAAGCCTCCATTGACCTTGCCAGGCTGGCCGGGCTGCAGCCATCCGGAGTACTGGTAGAGATTATGAATGAAGACGGTTCTATGGCCAGACTTCCGGAACTGTTTAAAATTGCCGAACGTTTCAATCTTACGATCATATCCATTGAAGACCTGATTGCTTACCGAATCAAAAATGAGAGCCTGATTTCTAAAGAGATTACGGTAGATCTGCCAACCCAATGGGGTAATTTTAAGCTGTCCGCCTACAAGCAAACAACCAATGAAAAGCTCCACCTGGCGCTGATAAAAGGCAGCTGGTCGCCTGATGAAGAAATCTTTGTCAGGGTACACTCTTCCTGTATAACAGGAGATATTTTTGGTTCTTGCAAGTGCGATTGTGGTGGCCAACTGCATATGGCCATGCAGATGGTCGAAAAAGAAGGCAAAGGAGTGGTGCTTTACATGAACCAGGAAGGCCGCGGCATCGGGTTGATGAACAAACTGAAAGCCTACCACCTGCAGGAGAAAGGCATGGACACTGTGGAGGCAAACATTGAGCTGGGGTTCAAAGCCGATGAAAGGGATTATGGGATTGGCGCGCAAATCCTCCGCGATCTGGGTGCCAATAAGATCAAGCTCATCACAAACAACCCGGGCAAAAAGACCGGGTTGATAGGCTATGGCATTGAAATAACCCGGAATATACCCATCATCGTGCCCACATCAGAACACTGCAAGGTATATCTTGATACCAAAAAGAAAAAACTGGGGCATTTGTTTTAGTCTTGCACGGCTGCCTCATAGGGGTCTTCGCCCCGGGTTTGCCGGCGAAACAATTCATCCAGGCGGTCAAATTCTTTCCTGTAAAACAGGCCTATGCCTTGTGTATAAGGTGCATTGGTATTGATGATGTCAAAGGTGTTGGAACGGTTAAAGGCCTTGACACGAAATTTTCCTTCGGGCGTAATCATGACTTCTACGTTCACATCCCCAATAATCTGGTTTGCCCCTTGTGTGCTGTGACCGGTAGCAGTCTGGTTTCCTGCCACCCCGAAGTTGCCATCAATTATCACGCGGTCGTCGAACAATTGTGTCGACAATGCCAGTTCCACCTCCTGGCTGCTGATCTCATCACCCGGCCGGTAATTGATGCCGATATCAAATTCTGAACTGATCTGGGAGAGCCAGTTGCTCATCTGGTTCGACAACAACTCCGAAGATGTGGTTCCCACCCCATAACCCAAGGCCGTGTTATACTGGTCGGGTGTGGTGGGCATAAAACGATTGAGCACCAGCAAAGAGAAAACCTGGCGGTTCATCTCCTGATCGGTGGTAATAACCCGCTCTATCATCTCACGGACGTTTTCATCGCCTCCGGGCACAACGATATCAAATGAAATATTTGGATTAAACAATTTGTCTTCAAGGACCAATACGGCTTCCACCGGAATCCGGCGCCGGTATACTTCCGATGCATCCGGATCTATCCCTTCGCCAACAAAAAGATCATATAATGAAGTGCGCAAACGATAAGCTGCCCGAAGGTCTACATCGGCATCATTCAGATCGCCCGTCCAGCGAATGGTGCCACCCTGTTCAATGCGAAAACGCTTATTGATGATATTTTGCAGATTAAAAAAATATTCACCATCAGCAATCACATAATCACCGTAAATATTGAAAGCACCTTCCGGTGATACTTCAAGCCTCAGGTTGCCTTCGCCCCTGCCCCGGATAATGTCTCCAAACTGGGTGTCAAAGATTAATTGCAGCTCTGCATCAGGGGTAACCTCCAGATCAAAATTCAGGGTTATCGATCCGGGCAGGTCCGGAGGTAAAAATGCTTGTCCGTTGCCCATATCATCGCGCGATACAAAAGAAATGAAATGGCTTTCGCGAAGTTCGCCCGTATAGTTTAATGGAAGAATAACCCGTGTTCCGCGGTTGGTCCGGGCGGAAATATCCATCACGATATCATTTACCGGCCCGTGCAAATGAGCCAAACCGGTAACAAATCCTGTGCCGTAATACATAGAGTTGTGGGCGGCAGTGGTATTAAAAACGATGCTTTCATTGGGCCTGATGTGAATATCCACGGCAAAATCCTTAAAGACATCGTGAAAAACAGCCCCCGAAAATTCAGCCGTATTGCCCAGACTGTCTTTAAGCATCATTCCGTCAAGGAGAAAGGCATTTTTGACAAACTCCACAGGGTGTTCAAAGTCAAAACCAACATTGAGATAAGGGATGAATATGCGGCCATCATTTACCATGGCATTGCCTGAAAGTTCGGGACGGTGCAAGGGCCCGTCCATCCGTAAACTACCGGTAGCCAACCCCTTGAATTCGCTGGCAAAATTCCTCATATATGTTGCCCAAACAGACATCTTCTTTTTTTCAAGATCTATATCCAGATCAAAATGCTGGCCGTAATCACCAGCAAAAACATTGCCCGAGATAACCAGGGGACGTATGGTTTCACCTCCCTCATCGGCAGTAATTTCCCCATCAACAACGAAGGCCTGTTTGTCAGCATCCCAAACGCTTTGTAGTTCAAAGTCTCCAAGGAGAACCCGGTTAAACGCGAAATCTACAATGTGTATTTCTGTTCCGATGCTGGGTGGCTGATACAGACCTGTAAATGAAATATAACCATCCATCATACCGCCAAACTCAAAATTCTTGTCCCCAAGAAGAATGCTGGTATAGGCGACATCAAAATTCGAGAAAGACAAAATCATCCTGTCGTCAGTATCAGCGCTTAATGCCCCTTCGGCCATGATAAACTGATTTTCGTGAAAAGCCTTCAGGCCAAAAATTTCAAGACGGTTTTTATCGGCAATAATCTTATTGTCCACATTGATTCGCCAAAGATCTCCGTTTACCCAGACATGAGAGGATTCAAATACAAAGTCATAATAATTCCTTTCATAAATTCTGCCCTGACCCTGGATTTCCCCTCCATTATCAATGTTCTTACCGTTACCTTTCCAGTGCATGAATAACTCCACCATATCATCGCCCCACAGGGTATTTACCCGGAAAGAATCCAGATGAAGGCTATCCGATAACATGAATTTTTCGCTTTCCAATAAAAGTTCATAATGCTGGCCGGTAAAATGGCCCGACAAATTGAGCCCGACAAAACGTCGACCCATCAGGGAGAACATATTGGAACGCCCACCCATTCTGAACTGGTTAAGAGATGAGTTAAAAGAACCACTCAGCCAGGTGCCTTCAGAAAGCTCAAGGGCCGGGAAAAACAATTC